>DATKFB010000427.1:0-4923 GCA_035544435.1 Polyangia bacterium | reverse complement strand
GCCGAGTTCGAGCGGGCCGCGACGCTCACGCGCAACGCGCGCGAGAAGGCCCTCCTCGTGGCGCGCGCGGCCGCCTGTCGATCGTGATCCTCGGCCTCAGTGGCCCACGAAGCGCAGCGCGATCTCGAGCACGATGAGCAGCACGATCGAGACCTCGAGCCAGACGAGGCGCTTGTCGCGCGCGATGTCCGTCACGAGCTCGAGCGCGTCCTGGACGCTACGCAGCTTGAGCTCGAGCGCGTTGTGGCGATCGACGAGATCGAACTCGGCGCGCAGCTCCTCGTAGATCTTCTCGGCGCCGGGGTCGTCCCAGGCGGCGTCGGGCTTGTCGAACAGGTGTAGAACGGAGAGCACCTCGCTGCGCGTCCCGATGGCCGCCCCGATGAACTGGTGCAGCTTACGCGTGAAGATCGGCATCGTGCCGCTCTTCTCGAGGCGCTCGACGAGGCGGTCGGTCTCCGTGAACATCTGGTCGACGATGCGCTCGTAGTACTCCATGGCCGCGCTCTGCGCGATCGTGAGCGTCACGACGCCCGCGCGCTCGAACGTCAGCTCGTCGAGGACGAGCACGCCGCCCTGGATGTCGGGCCGCGCGCCCGGGACCTCGCGCACCGAGAACTCCTCGGTGAGCACCTGCGCGTCGCTGAGCTTCGGCAGCGCGCGCCGCAGACGCTGCACCTCCATCTCGCGGCCCGCCTGGCCCATGTCCTGGAAGACGACGGCGCCCGAGGCGAACAAGTAGACGGTGCCGCCGGACGCCGCCGCGTACCAGAGCTGGTGGTGCGTGCGCTTGGCCTCGGGATAGAGCGCCGCCAGGTCCCTGAGCGAGAAGTTCTCGACGAAGGCGAGCGCGTGAAACGTGTGGACGGTCTCGGCCACGGTGCGAGGTCCCGGTCCGCGGAGCTCAGCGTCGGCGGCGCGCCTAATTGACGCCGAGCAGCTCGACGTCGAAGACGAGCGTGGCGTTCGGAGGAATGGCGGCCCCGGCGCCGTGCGCGCCATAGCCGAGGTCGGGCGGGATCTGGAGCTGACGCTTGCCACCCACCTTCATGCCGGCGACGCCCTCGTCCCAGCCGCGGATGACCATGCCCGCGCCCAGCTTGAATTCGAACGGCTCGTTGCGATCGACGGAGCTGTCGAACTTCTTGCCGTCGGTGAGCCAGCCCGTGTAGTGAACCTTCACGACGGCTCCCGACTTGGCGACCGCGCCCGTGCCCTTCTTGAGATCCCAGTACTTCAGGCCGGAGGCGGTCGTCGTGCCCTTGCCCGTCGTCTTGGCGGGGCCGCCGGGCGGGGTCGCGGCGCGCGCGGAGCCGGGCGCGAGCGACACGACGGCGAGGGAGATCGTGAGGAAGAACGCGCAGAGCGCGAGGACGGCGGGCGGGCGGACGCGGGGCATGGAAGACCTCCGTTGAATTCGATGCCACACTTCTTACGGCACATCGGGCGCGAGAGAAACCTCTTTCATGGATCCCAAGCTGAAGGCGGCCCTCCTCCTGCGCGGGGCGCGCGCGTGAGCGAGACGGGCCCGTCTCGCGTGGGTCGAGGCGTGGCCTGGGCGGCGCTCGCGGCGCTTCTCTTCGGCGCGGCGACGCCGCTCATCAAGGCCGCGAGCGCGGACACGGGCGCGCTCGTCGTGGGCGCTCTGCTGTACCTCGGCGCGAGCCTCGAGAGCTGGACCGCCGCGCTCGTGTCGCGCCGGCGCGGGCGCGGCGCCCCTCCCGTGTTCATCCGCGGCGCGGCGTGGCGACTCGGCGCCATCGCGCTCGTCGGGGGGGCGCTCGCGCCCGCGCTGCTCGTGGCCGGCCTCGGCCACGCTGACGCCGCGACGGCGTCCCTCTTGCTGGCCCTCGAGGCGCCCTTCACGGTGCTCCTCGCGCGCCTGTTCCTCGGCGAGCGCGTCGGACGGCGCGTGCTGACGGCGGCGACCTTGATCTTCGCCGCGGCGGCGCTGCTCGCGGCGCCGCGCGGCGCCCCCGCGAGCGCCGTCGGGGTCGCCCTCGTGGCCGCCGCCACACTCGCCTGGGCCACGGACAACTTGCTGTCGCGCGCGCTCGCCGACGACGATCCCGTCGTCGTCGTCGCGTGGAAAGGCCTCCTCGGGAGCGCCGCCTCCGGCCTCACGGCCCTCGCGCTCGCCGAGCGACCGCCGCACCTCGAGAGCGCGCTCGCCTTGATGGCGCTCGGCGCGCTCGGCTACGGCGTGAGCCTGCAACTCTACCTGCGCGCCCAGAGCCTCATGGGCGCCGCGCGAACGGCGTCGGTGTTCGCCGCCGGCCCCTTCGTGGGCGCCGCCGTCGCGCTCGCCGCGGGCGCGCCTTCGCCGGGTTGGCGCTTCTGGTGCGCCATGGGCCTCATGCTCGTCGGCGTCGGGCTCCACGTCTCCGAGCGCCACGCGCACGCCCACGCGCACGCCGCCATCGAGCACGAGCACATGCACACGCACGACGATCTCCACCACGACCATCGCCACGACGTGCCGCCGCCTGGTCCCCACAGCCACGTCCATCGCCACGAAGCGATCACGCACGAGCACGAGCACGGCGAGGATCTGCACCACCGCCACCGCCACTGAGGTCGACACCGAAAATCGGTGGCCACTCTCCGGTATTCGGAGACCGGACGCCTCGTATCCTCGCTATCCCCTCGTTTTGAGGCCGTACGCGACAGCCGCGACGTTGGCGTACGCCTTGCTGCCCGGTTGGAGCTGCGGACACCCAAATTGCGGCGCGCGTCACTAGCGCTCTCGACGCTCGCCGGCGCGTTCTTCCAATCACATCATGGAGACGATCACGATGAATAAGAGAGCATCCCTGGTTCTGACCGCACTCTGCGCGGGGGGATCGCTGCTCGCTGGTTGCGGCATCGACGCGTCTGACGGCGCGACGACGGGCGCGCCCGGCGGCGCCGTCGGCTCCGTCGCGCTCGCCCTGCAGCTCGCGCCCGGACTCACCGTTAACACGTTCTCGTACGCGCTCACGGGTCCGAGCCCGCGCACAGGCTCGATCAACGTCGCCAATTCAACGACGGTGAGCACGCTCGTGGGCGCCATCCCTGCGGGGATGGGCTACCAGGTGGCGCTGAACGGCACCGCCACCGACGGCACGACGACCTGCACCGGCACGTCCAGCCTCTTCAACGTCAGCCCGGCGCAGACGACGTCGGTCCAGGTCGCCATCTCGTGCAACCGCGCCCACACGACGGGCAGCGCCCTCATCAACGGCACGATCAACATCTGCCCCGAGGTCGGCGGCGTCAGCTCGGCCCCGCCCGTTGGCAACACGATCGCCATCAGCAGCATGGCGGATGATCCCGACTCCAGCCCCGGCCCCATCCAGTACCACTGGACGACGAGCTCGGGCACGCTGAGCAACGCCTCGGTGGCGAACCCGACTCTGACATGCACGCAGCCCGGGTCCGTGAGCCTCACGCTCGCTGTCACGGACGGCGATCCCGCCTGCAACGACACCTTCAACGTCACGCTCGACTGCCCGCCGGACTCCGCTCTCAGCGAGTCCGCCTGGGTCGAGATCGGCGCCAACAACCAGGCCATCGCGAGGCTTCTGACGCCGTACACCGTCTGCCCGTCGATCACCGTCAACGGGTCCACGAGCCCCATGACCCTCCGCGCGCTGCCGGCGACCGTTCCGGTCCGCCCGACCAGCACGGATACGACCCTCATGGCGGCGCAGACTTCAGGCAACTCGAAGCCATCGGTCTTCACGACGACGACGTGCGAGTTCCTCCTGCCCGCTGGCGCGACCACGGCCACCGTCGCCAGCATCAAGCTGCCGCTCCCCAAGGCGGTCGTGAACCGCGTCGTGATCGTCGGCGACACCGGGTGCCGCATCTCGATCGGAAACGTCTACCAGGCCTGCGGCGATCCGACCCAATGGCCCTTCCCCGTGATCGCATCGGCGACCGCGGCCATGCAGCCCGATCTCGTCCTTCACGTGGGCGACTACCAGTATCGCGACAATCCCTGCCCGCCGGGCAACACGGCCTGCACCGGAACGCCCTGGGGCTACGGCACGGACACCTGGATGGCGGACTTCTTCACGCCGGCGGCGCCCCTGCTCGCGGCGGCCCCGTGGATCATGGTCCGCGGTAACCACGAGGTCTGCAACCGCGCCGGCCAGGGCTGGTACAGGTACCTCGACCCGAACCCGTACGACACCTCGGGCATGAAGACCTGTGACCTCGCGGCGAACGACAACACAGGCAACTTCAATGATCCGTGGGCCGTCTCGATCGGCGACACGAACTTCATCGCCTTCGACTCGTCGAGCGCCTCGAAGACCGCCTACTCTCCCCCGGCTTTTCAGCCTTACACGGCCGAGCTCGGGGAGGCGGCCATGTTGTCGAGCGCGAGCATGCTGAACATCTTCGCCGTCCACCACCCGGTCCTCGGCTACTCGGCGGCCAATCCGCCCACCATCGGCAACGCGGGTCTTCAGTCGGTCATGAACGCGGCCTTCCCAGGCAACTACTACCCGCCGAACACCGGCATCGCCGTCCACGGTCACGTGCACGACTTCCAGGCGCTCAATTTCTCCAGCAACCACCCGGCGACCTTCGTCGCCGGAAACGGCGGCGACAACCTGGACGCCGCGCTTCCGACCACCTTCAACCCCGACGCCGACCTGCCGGCGCCGAGCACCGTCGTCAGCGCGTTCGCCTACTCGCAGGAGTTTGGCTTCATGGTCATGGACCGGGTCGGCGCCGTCGGCACGAAGAACTGGAAGTTCACGTCGTACCGTACGAACGGCTCGATCATCGCGGTGTGCACGATGGCCGCTCCGATCCCCTGCAGCGGCACGTGCGACAGCACGCCGGGCACCCAGATCAGCTGCGTGGACGGCACAGGTAACACTGTTGGCCTCTACGACGACGTCCCGTAAGGCGCAACCTGAAACGACGACG
>DATKFB010000426.1:0-2456 GCA_035544435.1 Polyangia bacterium | reverse complement strand
AGTCGGCCGGCTCGAGCGAGGCCGCCGCGAGCTGGCCTGCTTGCGCGGGGGCGGCGGGCCGCGCGTGCGAAGCGGGCGCCACGCGCGCGAGGCGTGGGCTCTCGGCTTTTGGCTCTGAAGAAGTGACGGCCGGCGGCGGTGGCGGCGGCGCCGTCATGTCCACGGCCATCTCCGCGGCCACCGCCTCGTGAATGCGAGCGGCCATCTCCGCGCTCCACGGCCCCGCCGATCGTCCGAGGCGGCTCACGGCGACGAACAATCCCACGTAGCAAGCGAGCACCGTGACGGCACCCAGCGCCAGTCGGCGGCCCCCGCCACCCGTCTTACCGGCGAAAACGAGATCGGCGATGCTGGTCGACAGGTGGCCCGGACGGCCCGCGGAGAGATCACTCACGAACGCGGCTCCCTCAAGGACCATGATCCTCCACAGGCAAGGCTCCGAACGCAACGCGGGTGATGCCGGCGCCCTTGAGCTGATCGAGCACGTGGATGATGCGTCTGTGCGGCACTTCGCCGTCGGCCTGGATCACGGCCCGCAAGTCAGGGTCGCCGGCAATCGCGACGCTGGCTTTCTCCGAGACGGCATCGTCGTTCGGAAACGGCGCGCCGTCGACGAGCACGACGCTGTGCAAGGGAACGATCACCGAGAAGACTACCTGCACCTCCTCGCCGTGGGCGGCGTGCGGCAGATCGAACTATGCAGTTAAGGCAACGAGCCTCACCTGTCAAGGACGGCGCATCAAACGCCGTCGTCTCAGGACGGCGGGTGTAGAGTCTGGGCGTGAGCGCGCGCTTTCGGTTCCTCGCGATCCTCGCGGTCTGGCTCTTTCCAGCGGCGCTCGCCTTCGATATCGCCGGTTGCAACGACGGCTCGACCGGCTGCTGCCGCATCTGCCCCGAGTGCGCCTGCGGCGACTCCTGCATCTCGTGCGCGACGAGGTGCACCCTCCCGAAGGGCTGCGCCTGCTCGTCGTCGACGCAGCTGAATCGAGGCGCCTTGCGCACGCCCACCGACGCCGCGGCGTCGATCGATAAGTAGCGAGAAGTAGCGAGCGAAGCGTGGCTTTGCCACGCGGAGCGAGGGGACCGGGGGGCTGAGAGCGGCAGCGAGCCAGACCCCCGTCAAACGGCCGGTGTATCGCGCTCGGGGAGGTGGAAGTAGCGGTTGAAGAGGCCGTGACCCGCGTAGATGAGCGGCGTTAGCAAGATCGCCATCACGAGCTTGCCGAGATAGTTGTGGAGGGCGTTCGTGAAGATGAATTGCAGCGGTCGCGTCCCCACGAGGAAGACGAAGCTCACGGCGACGCTGTCGACGACCTGGGAAATCACCGTCGAGCCCGTCGAGCGCAACCAGAGCAGGCGGTGGCCCGTGAGGCGCCGCAGCACGTGGAAGATCGAGATGTCGAGGAACTGGCCGATGACGTAGGCCGTGAGCGACGCGACGTAAAGGCGGGCCGACGTGCCAAAGGCGCTCCGGAAGACGGCGTCGGAGATCGGCGAGTCGGGGCTCGTCGGCAGACGCAGCGCGAGCGTGATGACGGCCCACGTGAACACGGCGGCGCCGAGGCCGGCCATCGTGATGCGCCTGGCGCCGTGCGTGCCGTAGAACTCGTTGACGAGGTCTGTGAGGACGAAGGTCAGCGGGAAGGGGACGATCCCGGCCGAGAAGGTGTGGCCGAAGACCACGAAGAACTTGCCGCCCACGAAGTCACCCGTGACAAGCGCCGCCACGAAGAGGGCGGTCAGCAGCACGAAGAACCGCTGCTTTCTATCCAAGCGCACCCCGCCGGCTCTGCCGGCCCGTCTCGCCAAGGATCGCCACGTGCCGCGAGCCTACCCTCAAAAGGGAAACGAGGTGACGAGGTAGATCTGGTCGCTGCCGCCTTTCGAGAGGCCGCGCGCGACGCCGAGCTGGATCTCGGCCGCGATGTAATAGATGAGCGTCGCCTCCAGCCGCAGCTCGGCGCCGACGCTCGTACGGATGTCCCCGAGCTTGAGCGCGCCGAAGAAGGCCTCGCCCGTGTCGCCGAAGAGGGCGCCGTGAACCCGACGTAGGTACATGGGAAACGTCGCCGTGCCACGCTCGATCCACAGGAGCGGCGAGCGGTACTCGACCGACAGGAGGTGATACTGATCGCCCACCGTCGCGTTCGGCTGATAGCCGCGCAGGTAGGTGCAGCACTGCCGCTGGTTGAGGAAGAGCGCGCGCAGCAAGTCCTGCTCGACGAAGCCCCCCAGCCCGAAGAACGAGCGCTTGTCGCCGATGCCGACGCCGCCGCTGTAGAGGATGGCGAGCGCCTGCAGGCGCGCCCAGGGGGGCGTCATGTACTCCGTCCAGGCCCAGGTGACCTCCGTCGTGTGGAAGCGTCCGCCGAGCGAGGGGTCCGAGATCTGGAGCGAGAGCTGCAGCCGCCGGCCTTCCTGGGCGCTGATCGAGTAGTTCCAGGAGTGTGCGT
>DATKFB010000425.1:0-8530 GCA_035544435.1 Polyangia bacterium | reverse complement strand
CGTCATGAGCTCCTGCTTGTGGACGTTGACGCGCTCCTGGAAGTTCCGGTACGGCTTGTCTGTGTCGAGCTCGAAGTCGAACTCTTCCTGACGCAGGCGCTTGATGTTGGTCTGAAACTCGTCGCGCCGGTAGCGCCGGTTCTCGGCGTGTGTCGCATAGCAACGAATCGAGCCGCCGTTGATCGAGTTGAGTCCCACGTTCACGAGCCGCAGGCCGGCCTCGCGCATGATGTGCTCGAGAACGGCCAAGCTGTAGTACTCGAGGTGCTCGTGGCAGATCGTGTCGTAGCTCGTCATGCGCAGCATCGTCGGCATGTACGACATCTCGACGCACCAGAGACCCTCGGGCGAGAGGACGCGCTTGATGGCGCGCGCGAAGGCGATGGGGTCCTCGAGATCGTAGAACATCGCGATCGATGTCACGATGTCGCAGAGGTTGCCGTCGAGGTTGTGGAACAGATCGTCCGAGGGGAAGAGATCGTGGATGACGGTGATGCCCGCGGGGACCTCGTTGGCGAGGTCCGAGGGATCGATGCCGATCTTCGCGAACGTCGGGGGATAGGCGGCGAGCAGCGTGCCGTCGTTGCAACCGATGTCGAGGACGCGCGCCCCAGGCCGACCGTAAAGGGCGCTCGCCTCCTCGGCGATGCCGCGCAGGTGATTCGTCATCGTGGCGTTCGTGCCCGACCGGTACCAGTACACCGAGTAGAGGACCTCGGGCGGCACGGTGTGCTCCGTCTGCAGGAGGCCGCACGCATTCTCGTCGAGCTCGGGGTTGCAGCGCACGAGCGACGTGGGCACGCGCCGCAGCGGCGGGACTTGCCGTCCTGGCTTGAGGAACGAGCCCTGGAGGTGCTGTTCACCGAGGTCGATGACCTTGGTCAACGACGAGGACTGGCAGACCCGGCACGTGGTCCGGTGGATGAGATGCATGGGTGGCCTCGAACGAACAGTTTATAGGCCTCGGCCCACGCGATCGTCAAACGGCGCGTGGCCGCGGCCCCGTCAATCGAGCAGGCCGCGCACCTTCGTCTCGAGCTCGGCGACGGGCACCTCGTGCTGCTGGCCGCTCGCGAGGTCCTTGATCGTGAGCTTCCCCGAGGCGATCTCGTTGCTGCCCACGATGGCGACGAGGCGGGCCTTGAGCTTGTCGGCGCGCCTGAACTGGGACTTGAGGTTCTTGAGGCTGGCGGCGCGGTGCTCGATCTCGACGCGCAGGCCGCCCTTGCGCAGCCCGTGCGCGAGCGGAAGCGCGAAGGCGAGGGCGGCGGCGTCCATGGGCGCGAAGAACACGCCCAGCGTCGGCTCGTAGCTCTCGGCGGGCTCGGCCAGCGCCAGCAGCGTGCGCTCGACGCCGAGGCCGAAGCCGAGCGCGGGCGTCTTCGGGCCGCCGAGAGACTCGACGAGTCGATCGTAGCGGCCGCCGCCGCAGACGGTGTTCTGCGCGCCGAGCTCGCCGGCCGTCGTCTTAAGCTCGAAGATCGTCGCCGTGTAGTAGTCGAGGCCGCGCACGAGCCGCGGGTCCACCTCGTACGCCACGCCGAGCGCGGCCAACGCCTCGCGCACCTTCTCTAAGCGCGCCTTCGACGCTTCGCCGAGGCTGTCGAGCAGCACGGGCGCGCTCGCGACGAGCGCCTTCACCTCGGGGCTCTTCGAATCAAGGATGCGCAGCGGGTTGGTCTCGAGGCGCCGCCGCGATTCGTCGTCGAGCGCGTGCTCATGCGCTCTAAAGAATTTCACGAGGCGCTCGCGATACGTCACCCGCTCGTCGAAGTCGCCCAGCGAGTTGAGCGTCACCTGCACGGCGCCCGCCGGCAAGCCGAGCTCGCCGAGGAGCGCCACGAGCATCGCGATCATCTCGGCGTCGACGGTCGGCTCGTCCACGCCGAAGAGCTCGGCGCCCACCTGGTGGAACTGGCGCAGGCGCCCGCGCTGCGCGCGCTCGTGCCGGAACATGGGCCCGAGGTAATACCAGCGCGTCACGGGCTCCAGGTTCCACTGCGCCCGCTCGATGTAGGCGCGCACGGCGGCGGCCGTGCCCTCGGGGCGCATCGTCACCGAGCGGCCGTCGCGATCGTCGAACGTGTACATCTGCTTCTCGACGACGTCGGTGACCTCGCCCACCGAGCGCACGAAGAGCGGCGTGTACTCGAGGATGGGTGTCCGCACCTCGCGGTAGGCGAACGACTCGAGCACGTCGCGCGCCTTCTGCTCGAGGAAGTGCCACTTCGACACCTCGGGCGGCAGCACGTCGTTCATGCCCTTGACGCTGGGTGGGACGTCGGCCATCGGGCGGCTTTCTACCACGCGCGGCGCGCGCCGCGCGGCGGCGCTACTCGGTCCTGACGACGGCGGCGCCCAGGCGCTCGACGAGGTGGGTCGTCGCGGCGTCGACGGCGGAGCGGTCGCGCCCGTCGAGCGTGATCTTGACGCGGTAGTCGGGCGCCTCGAGGTGGGGATAGGAGCCGACCTCGACGCTCGGGAACGCGGCGACGACGTCGTCGAGCGCGCCCGCGATGGGGCCCTCGCTCTCGCGCGAGTAGACGGCGCGCGCGTGGATGGGGGGCGCGCGGAAGAGCTCGCGCACCGACTCGAACTTGCGCCGGAAGATCGACGGCACGCCGGGCAGGATCCAGACGTTGTTGACGACGACGACCGGCCAGCTTCGCCCCGACCGCCCCGGGACGGCCATCGGGCCGCCAGGCCCGTACTCGAGGCGCGCGCCCGTGGGAACGTCCGCCATGCGGAGGTCGCGCTCGTGGAGCGTGGGGCCGATGCCGGCGCGCAGCAGCCCTTCGAGCTCGCTGTTGCGCGCGACCGGCATGCCGAACGCCGCTCCCACGGCGGCGAGGGTCACGTCGTCGTGCGTCGGGCCGACGCCGCCCGAGGTGAAGACGACGTCGTGGCGCGCCGCCAGCGCGCGCACGGACTCGGTGATGTCGGCCGCGTCGTCGGGGATGATCTCGACCCGCGCGAGCGTCACGCCCAGGGCGCGCAGCTCGCGCGTCAGATAACGGGCATTCTCGTCGTCGACCTTGCCGGACAGGAGCTCGTTGCCGATGAGGAGGATCGCAGCACGCGGCGCCATGTCCGAAGTCTACACGCGACCGGATCCGACGAGGCGTGAACTCGCGGTCGTGGCTCCTTTCGTGATACATCCTGGCCCGATGGAGGTATCTAACTTGGGCGGCGCGCGCCGGCTCGGCGCTGCCGGTTTTGCGGCGTTCGCGGCGTTGGTCGCCGCTTCGGGCTGTCACGGCGGCGCGGCGGGCGGCAGGAGCTCGGATGGCGGCACCGACGCCGAGGCCGAGTCCGTGCCGAAGCTCCCACCGCCCGACGCCGATTGTCCGGCCGACGCCATGGGCGGCGGCTTGTGCCCCATCAACTTTTGCGGCGCGCCCCAGACGGTCAGCGCGCTCGCCGTAGGTCAGGTCGCCGAGCTGGGCGCCGACGTCATCTGCACGCCCGGCTATGCTTGCGTGCCCGACGCCGCGACCGCCGCCGGAGACGCGCTCCAACTCCGCTGCGTCCAGCCTCTGGCGTCCGCCAAGGACTTTGGAGCGGCCTGCGCCAAGGGCGCGGGCGCGACGAATCGCTGCAGGGCCGATGCGCTCTGCATCGAGGCCGCGGGGGCGCCCGGGCAGCCGTTCTGCAGCGCGCTCTGCCGCGCCGACGCCGATTGCCCCACGAACGCCTACTGCCTCGAATACAAGTCGGATCCCTTGCCCAAGGGATCGTACGTGAACCTCGCGTTCTGCACGCCCAAGGACAAGATCCCGGGCACGGCTTGCACGCGCGAGACCGATTGTCCCGCGGACCAGGGCTGCGTCGGGGTCGGCGCGCGCACGAACCTGCTCACGTGCCAGAAGGTGGGCGGCGCGAAGTCGATGGGCGACGCCTGCTCGGACCCGGCGCAGTGCCGCAGCGGCCAATGCTACGATCGCGCGTTTCACGTGGCCGCCAACCGTTCGTACTGCTCGGGGGCCTGCGCGAAGAGCAGCGACTGCAGCGCCGATCAGCGCTGCGCACGCATCGTGCTGGGCAACAATGGAACGCCGGCCGATCCACGCGACGACCTCGTCGTGGGCTTGTGCCAGACGCTCTTCGTGCCCGTCGCGGACGATGGCTGTCACGCCGACGCCGATTGCACGGCGGGCGGCGCCGACACCTGCGCGACGAAGTATGGTCTTTGCTACAAGGCGGGCGCCGCCTCGGGCGCGCCGTGCGCGACGGACCAGGGTTGCGAGCTCGGCGCCCGGTGCGTCTCGGACCGATTCCCCGGCGGGTATTGCCAGACCTTCGGGTGCGCACCGGGCGCCGCCGCGGGTGCCGTCGACTCTTGCCCGGGAGCCACCGCCACCTGCTCTCAGCAAGGCGCCGATCAGCCGCTGCACGCGTGCTACGAGGGCTGCATGAAATCCGGCGACTGCACCCGGCTCCAGCAAAGCTATCAATGCGAGGCGCCCGCGCCGGACGCCGGCGCGACGCCCTCGATCTGCATCTACGACAAGGGGGTGTGATTGGGCGACGCCGGTCAGCGTCTCGCGCCCGCGGCTCGCCCGCGACGGTTCGTCGGGCAGCTCGGCTCCATCGGGCCCGCCGGCATTGCGGCGCTGTTCCTGCTGGCGTCGGTCAGCGCGCGCGCGCAGAAGACGTCGTCCGCGCCGGCGAAGTCCGCGCCGCTCGCTCCCGCCGCGGAGGCCGCGTCGCCTTCCCCGGCGCCCGCGCCCGCTCCCGTGGCGTCACCGCCTCCCGCGACCTCGCCGGCGGCGGACGTGCAGCTCGTCGGGTCGGCGGCGGACGTGCCGCTCGTTGGTTTCGCGCCG
Source organism: Polyangia bacterium (assembly GCA_035544435.1). GTDB lineage: Bacteria > Myxococcota_A > Polyangia > Fen-1088 > Fen-1088 > DASZFV01. The sequence goes on along the minus strand of DATKFB010000425.1, from coordinate 3,704 downwards.
ACCCCGGCGCCGCCCGCAGCCCGCGTCGTCGTACCCGTGCCGACCGCCGACGAGACACCCGCGCCTTCGGATCACGACGCCGTCGTCGGTCATTTCGGGATCGAGATCCGTCGCATCGACACCTCTCCCTTCCCGCTCGACTTGCGCGCCGACGCCGCCTGTCCCAGAGCGCAGACCACGCCATGCACGGTGAGCCTGGGCGCGCTGTCTCTGCGGTACTGGCAAACGCGCAATCTCGCGTTCACGGGCGGCCTGGCCTTCGGGCTGGGCGGCGGTCGGAACGCGGGCCACACCCTCGACACCTACGTCGGGCTCGGGCCCATCGCGGGGGTGTCGATCCTGCTCGGCAACTGGCGCCACTTCGCGGTTGCGGCCAGCCCGGAGGCGAGCCTGGTCTGGTTCTCGCCCGGTCACACCGGTGCGACATCGACGACGCTCGTCACGGTGCGCGCAGCTCTCGAGGGCGAGCTGCACTTCGGCTTCGTGGGGGTGCCGGCCCTCTCGCTCGGCCTCGACGCCGGCCTCGGCTTTCGCTGGGTCAGCGCCGCGGAGGCGCGCGTCTGGTCGGTGGGCGTCGTCGGCCCGGGCGGCGTCGCGAGCGTGCTCAGCGACCTCTTTGTCCGGTACTATCTCTGACGTGACGCCGCGTCCCCCGCCACCCGACAGCGACCTGCGCGAGCGGCGCGAGCTGCTCGACGAGGCCGGCGTCGCGAGCACCCTGCGGCGCCTCGCGCGCGAGATCCTCGAGCGGGTCCCGCAGGGCGAGCGGCCGCTCTACTTCGTGGGCATCCGCACGGGCGGCGCGTTCCTGGCCCAGCGCCTCGTCGAGCTCGTCGCGGAGGCGGAGGGCGCCGCCGCGCGGCCGATCTTCGGCGCCGTCGACATCTCGCTTTACCGCGACGACGTCTTCAGCGGCCTGCCCAAGCCCGAGATCGGTCCCACCGAGCTCCCCGAGCCCATCGACGGCAAGGCCATCGTCCTCGTCGACGACGTGCTCTTCACGGGCCGCACGGTGCGCGCCGCCATGGACGTGCTCGCCGATTACGGCCGCCCGCGCGCGGTCAAGCTCGCGACGCTCGTCGACCGCGGCCGCCGCGAGCTGCCCATCCAGCCGGACTTCGCCGGCATCTCCGTGCAGACGACGGCCAGCGAGTCCGTGCGCGTGATGCTGAGGGAGCTCGGCGGCGTCGACCGCGTCGTGCTGCGAGAGCGCGCTGGCAACGAGAGCGCCGCGGGGAGCCCAGCATGAGCGCCTTCCCCCACCGCCACCTCCTCGGCACCGAGGGCTTGGCGGCCACGGACCTGCTGACGATCCTCGATCTCGGCGAGCGCTTTCTCGAGATCAACGAGCGGCCCATCAAGAAGGTGCCGACCCTGCGCGGCAAGACGGTCGTCAACCTCTTCCTCGAGCCGTCGACGCGCACGCGCACGTCGTTCGAGATCGCCGCCAAGCGCCTGTCGGCCGACGCCGTCAACATCTCGGGCTCGGGGTCATCGACGATCAAGGGCGAGACGCTCATGGACACGGCCAAGAACGTCGACGCCATGGCGCCCGACGTCGTCGTGCTCCGGCACGCGCAGGCGGGCGCGGCCACGATGCTCGCGGGACGCATCGGCGCGGCCGTCGTCAACGCCGGCGACGGCGCGCACGAGCACCCCACCCAGGCGCTCCTCGACTGCTCGACGATCCGCGCGCACAAGGGCGCCATCGCGGGTCTGTGCGTCGCCATCTGCGGCGACATCCGCCACAGTCGCGTGGCGCGCTCCAACATCTGGGCGCTGCGCGCGCTCGGCGCCGAGGTGCGCGTCGCCGGCCCGCGCACGCTGCTCGCGCCCGGCCTGGCCGAGATGGGCGCCGTCGTGCACGACCGCATCGAGCCTGCGCTCGAGGGCGCCGACGTCGTCATGATGTTGCGAATTCAGAAGGAGCGCATGGGCACGAGCCTCTTCCCCAACACGCGCGAGTATTCGCGCTACTTCGGCCTCAACGCGCGCCGCCTCGGCCTCGCGAAGAAGGACGCCATCGTCATGCACCCGGGACCCATCAACCGGGGCGTCGAGCTCGATCCCGCGATCGCCGACGGCCCGCGCGCCGTGATCCTCGACCAGGTCTCGCGCGGCGTCGCCGTGCGCATGGCCGTGCTCTATCTCCTCGCCGGCGGCGAAACGGCGGAATAGGTCCATTCTCCGGCCTCCGATAGACGAACTTCTCGTTGATTTTCGCGGCGGGACCACCTATCAAAGGGTCCCGGCATGGATATTTGTCTGCGAGGGGGCCGGGTCATCGATCCCGCCCGCGGCTTGGACGCGGACGCCGACGTGCTCGTCAAGGACGGGGTCGTCGCCAGGGTCGGCGCGGGGCTCGCTGACGGCCAGCCGGCGGGCGTGCGTATCGTCGACGCGCGCGGGTGCTGGGTCGTGCCCGGCTTCATCGATCTGCACACGCACCTGCGCGAGCCCGGCCAGGAGTACAAGGAAGACATCGCGACGGGAACCCGCGCCGCGGCGGCCGGCGGCTTCACGGCCGTGTGTGCCATGCCCAACACGGTGCCGCCCAACGACAACCGCGCCGTGAGCGAGCTCATGGTGCGGCGCGCGGCCGAGGTGGGCGTCGTCCGCGTCTACCCCGTGGGCGCGATCTCGAAGGGCCTCAAGGGCGAGTCGCTTGCCGAGATGGGCGAGCTGCGCGACGCGGGCTGCGTCGCCGTCTCGGACGACGGCCACTCCGTGATGAACGCCGAGCTCATGCGCCGCGCGATGGAGTACGCGCGCACGTTCGGCCTGCCGGTCGTGCAGCACTGCGAGGACCTCACGCTCTCGGCGGGAGGCGCCATGAACGAGGGCCTCGTCTCGACGCGCGCCGGGATCCGCGCGCAGCCGTCCGCCGCCGAGTCGGCCATGGTGGCGCGCGACATCGAGCTCTGCGCGCTCACGGGCGCGCGCTACCACGTCGCGCACATCAGCAGCGCAGAGTCGGTGCGCCTCGTACGCGAGGCGAAGCGACGCGGCCTGCCCGTGACCTGCGAGGTCACGCCGCACCACCTCACGCTCACCGACGAGGCCTGCGCGACCTATGACACGCACGCGAAGTGCAACCCGCCGCTGCGCGCGGCGAGCGACGTCGAGGCGCTGCGCGTCGCGCTCGTCGAGGGCGTGATCGACGCCGTCGCGACAGACCACGCGCCGCACTCGGCCGTCGAGAAGGACGTCGAGTTCGAGCAGGCCGCCTTCGGCGTCATCGGTCTCGAGACGGCCGTCGCGCTCGTGCTCGAGCTCGTGCGCACGACTGGTCTCTCCCCCGCGGACTTCGTGCGCCGCATGTCGACGGGGCCCGCGACGGCCTTCGGGCTGCGCGGCGGCACGCTGGCCGAGGGCCGCCTCGCCGACGTCACGGTCATCGACCCCGAGGTGACCTGGACCTGCGTGCCCGCCGGCCTGCGCTCGCGTTCTCGCAACACGCCCTTCGCGGGCCGCCCGATGCGGGGGCGCGCGACGCTCACGATCGTGGGCGGTCGGATCGTATATTCGGGGGAGAGACAGTCGTGACCCCTCCAGGTGAGCCCAGCAAATCGACCTCGAAGACGGACGGGCTGCCGCCCGCTTCTTCCGTCACGGGCGGGCTTCCGCCCGCCCTCTTGGCGATGGAGGACGGGACGATCTACCGCGGCTTCGGCTTTGGCGCCGAGGCGGACGGCGCGGGCGAG
>DATKFB010000424.1:0-9767 GCA_035544435.1 Polyangia bacterium | reverse complement strand
CGGCGCACGTCGCGCTCGAGGGCTTCGCCGGTCACCGCTTCGCGCCGCTGCTCCACCATTTCCAGCTCTCGAACTGGATCCTCTATGCGCGCGCCTATGCCCGCGAGGACCGAGGCGGCGACGACGCCGTGCGCGCGCTCGACGAGGCGCTGCGGGCGAGCTCAGACTCGCTCGCCTGGATTGAAGCGCGCTGGCTCGGGGAGGCACCTTGAGCCGCCGCGCTGCCGGAACCGCGCCCGTGCTGGAGCAACGGCGTCAGGTTTCTGAGAACCGCGCCGCTGCCGGGCAGATGGGCAGCGAGGCTTCTCGAGGCGAGCGCCCGGCACGGCAGTTGCCGCATTGGGCGTCATCATGACGACGCGAGATCGAGCCTGTGCGGGTTGGCGCTGAGCCTGGCGGCGGCCGCCTGCTCGGGCGGCGGCGTCACCAGCCCGGGAAGCGGCGTCATTCATCGGCAGCCCGCGTGCCCGCGGGCTGCTGCTGGGTCATGCAGTGCAGCGTACCGAGGCCCCACACGAGATCGACGGCGTGAATGCCGACGACGGCGCGCGTGGGGAAGAGGCGGGCCAGCGTCGCGAGGGCCTCGCGGTCGCGCGGATCGTTGAAGGTGGGCACGAGCACGACGGCGTTGGCGACGTAGAAGTTCGCGTAGCTCGCGGGCAGTCGCACGCCGTCGAGCACGACGGGCGCCGGCATGGGCAGCGTCTCGACGCGCAGGCGCTCGCCGTCGGCGTTCGTCATGGCCTCGAGGCGCGCGCGGTTCTCGCGCAGCGGCGCGTGGTTGGCGTCGTCGGGGTCGTCCTCGGTCGCGATGACGACCGTGCGCGCGTCGACGAAGCGCGCCAGATCGTCGACGTGCCCGTGCGTGTCGTCGCCCGCGATGCCGTTGCCGAGCCACAGGACCTTGCGCGCGCCCAGGTGCTCGCAGAGCACGCGCTCGAGCTCCGCGCGCGGAAGGCCCGGGTTGCGCGCCTGCACGGGCGAGAGCAGGCACTCCTCCGTCGTGAGGATCGTGCCGCGCCCGTCGACGTCGACGCTGCCGCCCTCGAGGACGACGCGCCAGGCCTTGCCGGCGACCGTCACCGTCGGCTTCCACTGCGTGAGCCCGAGGCGCCTCGCGAGGCGGTCGTTGATGGCGTCGTCCTTCTTGTGGTTCGCGTACTTCGCCCAACCGTTGAAGCGCCAGTTCGTCATTGCGACGCGCCCGGCCGCGTCGCTCACGAAGAGCGGGCACGTGTCGCGCGTCCAGCTCCGATCGGTCGGCACGCGAAAGAACCGCACGCGCGCCTCGTCCACGCCCACGCGCGCGAGCAAAGCGCGCGCCTTCTTCTCGACGGCGGCGTCGGGCACGAGGATGCGCACGACCTCGCCGCGCGCGAGGTGGCGCACGACCTCGCCGTAAACCCACGGGATGGGCGCGAGCTTACCGGGCCAGTCGGCCGCCTCGTGCGGCCAGGCCAGCCAGGTCGCCTCGTGCGGCTCCCACTCGGCCGGCATGCGGAAACCGAGCGCCGCCGGCGTGGAGGCCGGAGCCACCGCGCTCATTCGTCTATGAACCGGCGCGTGATGTCGCCGTAGGCGTCGATGCGGCGATCGCGCAGGAACGGCCAGTGCTGGCGCACCGTCTCCTGATGCCGTCTGTCGCACGTCACGATGACCGTCTCCTCCTCGGTCCGCGAGGCCTCCTTCAGGATCTTGCCGAAGGGATCGGCCGCGAACGTGCCGCCCCAGAACTCGATGCCCGCGCCGTCGCCCGACTTCGGCTTCTCGAGGCCCACGCGGTTGACGGCGGCCACGTAGACGCCGTTCGCGATGGCGTGCGAGCGCTGGATCGTCTGCCACGCGGAGGCCTGGGCGGCGCCGTGCTCGGCCTTTTCGGCCGGGTGCCAACCGATGGCCGTTGGATAAAAGAGCACGTCGGCGCCCGCGAGCGCCGTGAGCCGCGCGCCCTCCGGGTACCATTGGTCCCAGCACACGAGCGTGCCGATGCGGCCGAACGCCGTGTCGAAGGCGCGGAAGCCCAGATCGCCCGGAGTGAAATAGAACTTCTCGTAGTAGGCGGGGTCGTCGGGGATGTGCATCTTGCGATAGAGGCCGCGCGTGCTGCCGTCGGCGTCGAAGACGACGGCCGTGTTGTGGTAGAGGCCCGCGGCGCGCCGCTCGAAGAGCGACCCGATGACGACGACACCCGCCTCCTTCGCGACGCGCGCGAGCGTCTCGCTCGTCGGCCCCGGAATCGGCTCGGCGAGCTCGAAGCTCGCGTGGTCCTCGGTCTGACAGAAGTACCGCGAGCGAAAGAGCTCCGGCAGGCAGATCACCTGCGCGCCCGCCGCGGCGGCCTCGCGCACGCGCGCGACGGCGCGCTCGAGGTTCTCGCGCGGCTCCGTCGAGCAACGCATCTGGATGAGACCCAAGGTCACGCTCTGCGGGGTCGCCATCCGCCCTACTATTCTCGCGACGCCTGCAAATGCAAGCGACGACTGCGTGCCCGACCTACCGCGACCCGTCGTCCAGCATCTGACCGATGATGTTGCGCAGCAGGCGATCCCAAACCGGGCGCGCGTCGGCGAAGTGGCGCTCCGTGTCCGCGAGGATGCGGGTGCCGCCGTCCTCGCCGTTCGCCTCGCGGACGTACGCGGCGTCCTCGCGCACCCAGACGGCGACGTCGTCGGCCGACAGCTCGCAGTGGAATTGCAGCGCGAAGTGCCTCCACCCCAGGCGAAAGGCCTGGTTGCGGCAGACGGGCGTCGAGGCGAGGGGCATGGCGCCGCGCGGCAGATCGAAGGTGTCGCCGTGCCAGTGCAGCACCATCTGCCGGGCCGGCAGGCCCGCGAGCGCGGGCTCGTGCCCGGCCCGCGCGGGCGCGAAGTCGACGAAGCCCCACCCCACCTCGCGCGCGAACACGACGGCGCCGTCGGCTGCCCGACGCGTGTTCGGGTAGACACGCGCACCGGCCGCGGCCGCGAGGAGTTGCGCGCCGAGGCAGATCCCGAGCGCGGGACGATCGCGCGCGATCGCCTCGCGCAGCAAGGTGATCTCCCGCGCCAAGAATGAATAGCGAGGATCGAGGACGTCGCCGACGCCCATGGGCCCACCCATGACGACGAGCATCTCGTCCGGGGCGACGCGCTCGGGCACGTCGTCTCCGCGATAGACGTGCCGCACTTCGAGGGCGACGTTGCGCTCGGCGAGCAGCTCGGCGACGCGGGCGGGTCCCTCGGCAGGCGTGTGCTGCAGAACGACGGCGCGCTTCACGCGCCGATTATGGCCCACGGCGGCGGCGGCGCCTCGATGAAAAGCGGCGCGCCCGACAGCGGGTGCGGCAGCGCGATCGTGTGCGCGTGCAGGCGCAGGCCGGACGGCCCGCCCGCGGCCGGAAGGACGGCGGCGTCGCCGTAGACGTCGTCGCCCACGATGGGAAACCCGGCGGCCGCCAGGTGGGCGCGCACCTGGTGCGCGCGCCCCGCGTGCAAGCGCGCGACGACGAGCGCCGTGGCGCCGCGCCTCTCGAGCACCTCCCACTCGGTGCGCGCCGCGAGCGGGCCGCGACCCCCGCCGACACGCACCCGCCCACTCCGCCGCCCGGCGCGCCCGATGGACGCGGTCTCCACGCCGCGCTCGGGCGGCGCGCCCGCGACCTCGGCGAGATACGTCTTCGAGCAAGTGGGCGCCCGCAGCGCCGCACGCAGCTTCTCCCAAGCCTCGCGACCGCGCGCCGCGAGCAGCACGCCGCTCGTCCCATTGTCGAGGCGGTGCCCGAGCCCGCCCTCGCGCGCATCGGGCGACGCCGCGGCGCACTCGGGGAACCGCGCGACGATAGCGTTGGCCGCCGTGCCGCGCTCGCCCGCGCGCAAGGGGTGCGACGGCACGCCCGCCGGCTTGTCGATGGCGACGAGGGCGTCGTCGACGTAGAGCCACGCGACCTTCACCGTCTCGTCGGCCTCGACACGCGCTACCGGGCGGGCCTCTGCCGCGTCGTCGATCTCCAGCGTCTGGCCCGCGACGACGCGCTCGCCCTTTCGCGCGACGCGACCGTCGAGGCGCACGGCGCCCGCCGCGAAGAGCCGCCGCGCCCCCGCGATGCCGAGACCAGGCGTCGCGTTCGCCACCAGGTGATCGACGCGGAGACCCGCCCGCGCATCGTCGACGCGCACCCGCGTCACGTTCGCTACTTCTTCTTGGCCGGTGGCGGAAGCTTGGCCGCCGCCACGGCGCGCGCCTGCGGCTTGGGCGCCGGCGTCGCGGGCCTCGCCGTCGGCGCGCCCGGCTTGCCGGCGGGCTTCTCGGTCGTCTTGACCGCGACCTTCGTCGGCGTTCCCCGCGCGGGCGTCTTCGCGCCGCGCAGCGCGCTTGGCGCGCGCCCGCCGGCGCCCGCGCCGAGGCCCGCGGCGGCGTTCGTCCCCGCCTTGGAGCGCCGCTCGGGCGTCAAACCCATCGCCACCTCGCGCGGCGGCTCGCCCGTCGGCGAGTAGACGACGATGCGCTGCCCCTCGTGCAGCTCCGTGCTGTACGAAAAGCGGTTGATGCGCGCGAGATCGCCCGGAGTCAGGCCGTAGCGCCGCCCGACCTTGGCGAGGGTGTCGCCGGTCTTGGCCGTCACGGTGAGACGCTTCTTCCCGCGCCGCGCCGTCTCGAGCTCGAGGAACTCCTCCGACCCGAGCGTCACGACGCGCACCTTGCCCGGATCGAGGAGGAGCACGCCCACGGGATCGAAGTCCTTGCGCACGAAGATCTGCAAGACCATGTGCGGGTGGAGCCTCGCCGTCGGGTCGAGGTTGTTCCAGTCCGTGAGCTCCTCGGCGCGCACGCCGAACGTCTCGGCGATCTCCTCGAGCCCGTCGCCGTCCCGCGTCCGGTAGAACACGCGCTCGCGCCCGTCGTAGGCGAACGAGCGATCGGGGACAGCCACGATGACCGTGTCGTCGTCCGCCTCGGGGGCCTCCGGCGGCCCCGTTGTCTTCCCCGCCTCGGCCTCGCCCTCGCCGGCGGCCTTGCGCTTGTCCCGCGCTGGCGCCTTGACCGCGAGCCCTCCGCGCTTCGGCACGAGGATGCTCACGCCCGCGCGCAGCTCGCTCGCGTCCTTGACGCCGTTGAGCCGCCGCAGCTCGCGCGCGCTCGTGCCGCGCGCGCGAGCGACGTCTTCCAGCGTCTCTCCGAAGCGAAGCACGATCGTCTCGGAGCGCTCGTTCCCCGCGCGCGCCGACTCGAGGTTCTCGGCGAAGGCCGCCGCCGTTCCCGGAGGCAAGCGCACGCGCGACGGGCCGCGATCGGGCGGCATGCGCTCACGCACGAGCTCCGGGTTGAGCGCCTGCAGCACCTCGAGATGGGCGCCCGCGGCGCGCGCGAGCGCCGCCAGCGTCGTCCCCGGCGGCGCCTCCGCCGTCTCGTAGACATAGGCCGGGTCGGGCGTGACGTCACCGAACCCGAAGGCCTTGGCGTTCGTCGCCACGATGGCCGCCGCGAGGATCTTCGGCACGTAGATGCTCGACTCCCAGGGCAGGCCCGCCTCGTGGCGCACGAGCTCCCAGAAGTCGTTCGTGTTGTAGGCGGTGATCGACTTGAGGACGGCGCCGTACCCGGCGTTGTAGGCGGCGAACACGAGCGGCCACGACCCGAAGCGGACGTAGAGATCCTTGAGGTAGCGCGCCGCCGCGTCGGCGGCGCGCTCGGGATCGCAGCGCGCGTCGAGCCAGTAGCTGACCTCGAGCCCGTACGCGCGCGCCGCGCCCGGCATGAACTGCCAGACGCCGCCCGCCCCGACGTGCGAGCGCGCGGCCGTGTCGAAGCCGCTCTCGATCATGGCGACGTAGAGCAGCGCCTTGGGCAGGCCGTGCCGTTCGAGCGTCTTCTCGAACAGCGCGCGGAACCGGCCGGCGCGGCGGAGCCAGTTCGCCATGATGAGCCGGCCCTTGGGATCGTTCTTGAAGAAGTCGAGGTAACGCAACACGAGGGGATCCCACCGCACGGGCAGGTCGGGGAGCACGAGCGTTCGCAGCCACTCCGAGTCGGGCGGCGCGGGGTCGGCGCTCGGCCGCGCAGGTCGCGCCTCCGTGCGCAGCTCGGGCGCCACGTCTCCGCTGCCACCCCAAATTCCGGGCAACGCAGCGTCGCCGCCGGTCGCCGGCGGCGCGGGAACGACGGCGCCGCCGCGCGGGAAGGCCTGCTCCTCGAAGCGGCGCAGCTCGCGCAGCTCGGGGCTCTCGGGCGTCGCGCTGCCGTCGTCGACGGGCGCGCCCCGCACGGCGCGCCGCTCGGACAGGCTCTCCTCGACGGGCAGCGTCTGCGCCTTGCCGGGCGGGGGACGCCGTGCGACGGGCGGCGCGGGAGCAGCAGCGGCGGCGCCCGCCCCTAAGAAGCCAACCAGCAGGACCGAGAGGGCGGCGTTGGCGCGCAGAGACGAGGCCATGGAGAGCGAGCGCAAGATCGGATCCTATCGGATAGACGGGGCCGCGCCAAAATTCCTCGTCTCACGTTTGCTTGTGGGCCCCGGGGTGCTATAGATGGGGTCAAGTCAAGGAGCACTCATGCCCTTCGGAATGGGCTTCGGCGAACTCGTCCTCATCCTCATCATCGTCGTCGTCGTCTTCGGATCGACGAAGCTGCCACAGCTTGGCGATGGGTTGGGTAAGGCGATCAAGAACTTCAAGCGCGCGGTGAACGCGCAGAACGAGCTCGACGTCTCGCCCAAGGACGAGAAGGACAAGAGCGAGCCCGACGCCGGCGCCAAGCCGCCGAAGTAAAGCGCGCGCGACTCGCGCGCGAAGATCTCCGATTCTGTTCGGATCGCGCGCGCCCCGCGCGCCTGGTCGTGAGAGATCCGCGTGGTCGCGCGACCCATCGACGCGCTTGACGCACGCTTGACGCGCGCTTGCTCGCGTCGTCGCTCGCGCGGCGGTGCAATTCCGTCACGCTTCTCTTCGGTAAGGATAGGGTCCTTAAAGTTATGGAAATATTCGAAAATCCAAAGATACTGTCGCGATTGAATAGTTTGTTGCATTACATGATTGACGCGGCCAATTGACTATGACACCCTAAGACAATGACGACAGCACGCACGATCAAGAGGTATGCGAATCGGAAGCTCTACGACACGCGCGACAGCCGCTACGTGACGCTCGATCACATTGCGGCGATGGTGCGTGCGGGAGACGACGTTCGCGTAGTGGACAACACGACCCGGGCCGATCTGACGACGGCGACCCTGGCCCAGATCATCTTCGAGGAGGAAAAGAAGACGCCGCGACTGTCCGTGGCCGGTCTCCGCAAGATCATCCAGGGCGGGATGCCGGCGGCGCCGGCGGCGCCCGTGGCGGGCGGCAACGCCCCCCCCGTCGCTGGAACGGGCGGCATCGGCGGCGCCGCGGCCTGAGCCGGCCCTCGCCCGCCGCGCCAAACGCTGCCGCCGACGCCGCGCCGTTCGGGACAGCGCGTCTCAAATAGCGCGACTGACGCGACTCAGAAGTCGAAACCGGCGGACAGCGAGAAGCTCTGCTGGCTCCCGCTTCCGTCGCGGGCGGCTTCGGGCTGCTTGCCGTCCCGGCTGCGGCCGGCCTGGACGAAGTCGTACTCTCCCACGAGGAAGAGCACCGAGAGCTTCAACTTGAAGCCGCCGGACCAGCGGTAACGCGTGATGACGTCCTGCTGCGGAAACGTGAAGTTCGCCGAGGTGTCGTTCCACGTCCCGTTCTGGGCGGCGGCGCAGTGGCTGCTGACGGGATTCATGTCGGTCGCCTGCCTGACCTCGTACGAGTCGCAGCCGGGCGTCGCGTCGATGACGCCGCTCTGGGCGTCGATGAACAGGACGTTCCAGCCCAAGAAAGGCTCGATCCGTGAAGTCCCGGCGAGGCCGAAGGCCTTCGATATGAGCACATCGACGCCGTAGACGTTGAGATCGACCTGTTCGGTGCCGAGGAGCTGCGAGGCCGAGCCGCGCACGGCGAAGGAGGGCAGCCACCAACCGTGGAAGCCTTCCTGCAAGGCGATCTTGGCGTAGCCCTGGACGACGTACATGCGCGAGCCGACGATGTTGAGGGCGCCGGCGCCGAACTCGAAGGCCGGCAGGGGGAACCACATGCCCTTGCGGACGAAGCCGCCCACCGTCGTCAGATATGAATCTGGGCGCGTTCCAGCGGGGCTGCCCGCGTCGACGCCGGCCACGCCGTTCCAGTACGACCGGCTCTGGTTGATCTTCGTGACGCCGAGCTCGGCCGAGAACTGAAAGCCGGCATATCCGAGGGTGTCGGCGGGCGTTTGCAATCGCGGCGCGATCACGACGCCGAGCTCGGACATGAGGCTGCGGAAAGCGGCCTGCCCGTCGGCGGGCACGGTCACGGGTCCGGGCTTGCCGTCGCTCCCCACGATGAGGCCGTTGGCGTCGCGGTGGATCCACGAGCACTCGGGCGTTCCCCCGAGCGCGGGCGCGCCCGCGGGAGGGCACAAGTTGAGGAGCTGCAGATCGTTCGTCCCGGCGAGCGCGGCGCCGCCCGAAGCGAACGCGAGGGCCGTCGCCGTGACAAAGGCCAGGTGCGCGCGGAGGTGTGGCGCCGGCCGCGCCCGGGAGAAGGCCATTGGCGAGTACGGTACGGTCCGGCGTCGAAGGGTGTCAAGGAAGCGGTGATGTCAGACGCCGGGAGCGGGCCGTCGAAGGGCCCGCCGCGAGCCGGCGTGTTAGCCTCCCGCGTCCCATGCGCCGCCGCCTCGCGCGCCTTTTCCTCGTCGTCACCGCCATCGCCGCGGCGGGCGGGGCCGTCGCGCGGCCGGGCCAGCGCGAGGCCTTCGGCGCGGCGGCCGTCGCGCTGCTGCTGCTGCTCGGCCTCGGCGAGCTCTTCACGCTCGAGCTCGAGCGCTTCGTGGGGCTTCGTTACTTGCACCGCGCGCGCACGCCGCGCGGCACCTTGGGCGCGCTCGTCGTGGCGCTCGCCTTCGTGGGCCTCGGCTTCGCGATCTTCTTCGCAACGCGCGGCCGCTCGCGCACCGGCGAGACGGTGGGCGTCGTGTGCGTGCTCGCGGCGGCGCTCGCCGTCGTCGTGGTCTTCCTGCTGCGGGCCTTCTCCGTGTTCACGACCGTGTCGACGATGGGCGTCGTGCTGGGCGTCGCGTCGCTCGTCGTCGTCCTCGCGGTGACGAGCGGCTTCGAGCACGAGTTTCAGGACAAGGTGCTCGCGCTCAACGCGCACCTCATCGTCATCCCCTATGGCGACGTCGACATCGACTCGCCCGAGGCTGACCTCATCGCGCAGAAGTTGCGCGGAATGCCCGGCGTCGTGCGCATGGCCAAGTTCCTCTTCTCGGCGGGCGAGGTCATGGTGGGGCGCATCGGCGCGAACCTCAAGGGCATCGACATCGAGGAGGGCGCCGACGATCTGCGACGCGCGCTCATCGAAGGCCGCGTCGAGGACCTGGCGACCCCCGCGAGCTGTCCGCTGCCCGAAGGCTCGCCCCGCAAGGCGACCACCGACGTCGGGCGCATCATCCTGGGCGCCGAGCTCGCGCACAAGCTCCGCGTCAAGACGGGCGGCTGCATCTCGATCATGGTCCCGTTCAGCTCGACGGGTGCGAGCACGCCGCCGTCGTTCCTGTTCAAGGTTGTGGGCCTCTTCCGCATGGGCTTCAACGAGTACGACACGCGCCTCGCCTACGTCAGCCTGGCCGACGCGCGCAAGATCGCGAACGCTCGCGGCTCGGTCTTCGGCGTCGAGCTGCGGTTCAAGGATCCGCTCATGGCGCTCACGATGACGAAGGAGGTCTCGCGGCGCCTCGACGCCCCC
>DATKFB010000423.1:0-2370 GCA_035544435.1 Polyangia bacterium | reverse complement strand
CCGAACCGCGTCGTCCGTCTCAAAATGGGCGCACTCTATCACCCGCGACCATACCTCGATCGCCGACGAAACCAAGTCCGCCCGCGCCTCGCCGATGTTGCGCGCCCCCCTTGCGGCGCGGGCCGACGTGACTAAGAGGGTAGCCGACGAGCCGCCTTTCACGTCGCCAGGAGTGGCCCTATGCAAAGTTCGCCATCGAGGAGCCTTGGTGGATCGATCCTTTTCTTGAGCCTCGGCGTCGCTTTGTACGCCGCGATCGCGCAGCCGGGCTGCGGCAGCGAGCGCGCGGCCGAGAGCGAGCTCGCCTCGGGCGCCGCGACCGCGAAGTACGACTGGATGCAGTTCGGCGGCGACGCGCGCCACACAAGCAACAACACGCTCGAGTCGACCATCACGCCGTCGAACGTCGGCAACCTCAAGCAGCTCTTCCAGGTGAAGATGCCCGCGACAGTGCAGAGCGCGCCCGTCGTGCTCGCGGGCGTGAGCACCCCGTCGGGCACGCGCGATCTCGTGTATGTCGACAGCGGCAGCGGTGACGTCGTCGCGCTGGACGCGAGCACGGGCACGACGATTTGGTCGCACAAGAACGGCGGCACGACGCCGACCGTCTCGTCGCCGGCCGTCGATCCGTCGCGCGCGTTCGTCTACGCGTACGGTCTCGACGGCAAGGTGCACAAGTACGCCGTCGGCGACGGCACCGAGACGACGACGGGCGGCTGGCCCGAGGTGACGTCGCTCAAGACGAACGTCGAGAAGGGCGGCTCGGCGCTCACGATCGCGAGCTCGGGCGGCAACACCTATCTCTACGCGCCGAACGGCGGCTACTTTGGCGACGGCGGCGACTACCAGGGCCACGTGACGACCATCAACCTCGGTACGGGCGCGCAGACGGTCTTCAATGTGATGTGCAGCGACCAGACGGTGCACTTCTCGAGCTCGCCCGACTGCAGCGGCCAGAAGTCCGCGGTGTGGGCCAAGGCCGGCGTCGTCTTCGACTCCGACACGGGCAAGATCTACGCCGTGAGTGGCAACGGGACGTTCGCGCCGGGTAGCCACTTCTGGGGCGACACGATAGTCGCGCTCAACCCCGACGGCAGCGGCGTCAGCGGCGGCCCTGTCGACAGCTACACGCCGAGCAACTTCCAGACGCTGCAGAACAGCGACCTCGACCTCGGCAGCACGCAGCCCGCGATCCTGCCCGGGAGCGGTAGCAAGTTTCCGCACATCGCCGTGCAGAGCGGCAAGGACGCGCAGCTCCGCATCGTTAACCTCGACAACTTGAGCGGCCAGGGCGGGCCGGGGCACACGGCGGGCGAGCTGTTCTCGATGAGCCTGCCGCAGGGAGGCGAGGTCCAGAACGCCGTCGCGACCTGGGTCAACCCGGCGGACAACTCGAGCTGGGTCTTCGTCGTCGCGCCGAGCAACGGCATCGCCGCCCTGCGCCTCTCGGTCGACGGCAGCGGCAACCCGTCGCTCGTCACGCAGTGGACGAAGAGCGGCGCCGCGGGCGCGGCGCTCATCGCGGACAACGTCCTCTACTATGGCAAGGGCACCGCGCTCCTCGCGCTCAACCCGGCCACGGGCGCGCAGCTCTTCAGCGGCGCGATCGGCGCCATCAAGTTCCAGAGCCCCGTCGTCGCCAACGGCGTCGTTTACATCTGCGACGACAACAGCAACCTGACAGCGTTCAGCCTCGGCAGCAGCGGCACGGGCGGGTCCGGCGGCGGCGGCTCGGGCGGTGCCGGCACGGGCGGCGCCGGCACGGGAGGCTCGGGCGGCGAGACGGCACTCTCGCGCGCCGGCTGGACCGCGACGGCGTCGCAGAACGCCAGCACGGCCGGCAATGCGCTCGACGGCAACACGGGGACGCGCTGGACGACGGGCACGGCGATGACGAACGGCATGTTCTTCCAAGTCGACATGCAGGCGACGCGCTCGTTCAACCAGGTCACGCTCGACGCCGCGGGCAGCACGAACGATTTCCCGCGCGGCTGGCAGATCTTCTTGTCGAGCGACGGCACCACCTTCGGCAGCGCGATCGCGAGCGGCATGGGGACGGCGGCGCTCGTCACGGCGACCTTCGCGACGCAAAGCGCGCGCTTCATCAAGGTCGTGCAGACCGGTAGCGCGTCCTTCTGGTGGTCGATTGCCGAGCTGAACGTCTTCGCGCCGAACGGCGGCACCGGCACTGGCGGTAGCGGCGGTAGCGCCGGGGGCGGCTCCGGCGGTGGCGGCGCCGTCCAGATCAATGCCGCCGGCCCGGCCGTTTCGCCCTACGTCGCCGACGTCGACTTCGCGGGTGGCAGCACGATCAACCACGCCAACACGATCGACACCTCCGGCGTGACGAACCCGGCGCCGACCGCCGTC
>DATKFB010000422.1:0-2662 GCA_035544435.1 Polyangia bacterium | reverse complement strand
CTGTACCGCCAGCGTCACCGTCGCGTCGAGGGTGAGGGCGTCGTTCCAGGTCGGCCACGCCGCCTCGAGGAGGAAGCCTTTCTCACCGAGGCGCTCCCACGCTTCGTCGCCGAGGTGGGGCGCGTAGGGGCCCACGAGCTTGACGAGCGTCACTAGGTCTTCGCGCGTCGCCGATGAGACGCCGCCCTCCATGAGCGCGTTGACGTACTCCATCATGGCGGCCACGACCGTGTTGAACTGCATGCGCTCGAGGTCGGTCGTGACGCGCTTGATCGTCTTGTGGCGCAGCGTCTCGTGCGGGTCGCCGGCGGGCGCCTTCGCCGCGTCCCATTCCTCGACGAGACGCCATACGCGCTTGACGAAGCGGTTCAGGCCCTCGATGGCGCGCGGGTCCCAGGGCTTGGGCAGCTCGAACTCGCCCATGAACATCTCGTAGAGGCGCAGCACGTCGGCGCCGTAGTCGCGGATGACGTCCTCCGGGTTGACGCCGTTCATCTTCGACTTCGCCATCTTCTCGACGGTGACCTTGAGCGCCTCGCCCGTGGCCTCGAGCCGCGCGCTGCCCGCCTTGTCGAGCTCGACGTCGGCGAGCTCGTGATAGCGGCCCATGGCATCTTGATACGAATGCGCGAGCACTGTGCCCTGGTGGCGCAGCTTCTTGAACGGCTCCTTCGACTCGACGAGGGCCATGTCGTAGAGCACCTTGTGCCAGAAGCGCGCGTAGAGCAGATGCAGCACGGCGTGCTCGGCGCCGCCGACGTAAAGATCGACCGGCAGCCACTTCGCGGCGAGCGCGGGGTCGAACGCCTGCACGCCGTTCTTCGGGTCGAGGTAGCGCAGGTAGTACCAGCACGAGCCCGCCCACTGCGGCATCGTGTTGGTCTCGCGCTTGGCGGGCAGTCCGCACTTCGGGCAAGGGACGTTGACCCACGCGTCGATGGCGGCCAGCGGCGACTCGCCCGTGCCCGTGGGCACGTAGCGTTCGACGTTGGGGAGGCGCACCGGCAGCTCGTCCTCGGGCACGGCCACGACGCCGTCCTGCGGACAATGAATGAGGGGAATGGGCTCGCCCCAGTAGCGCTGGCGCGAGAACACCCAGTCGCGCAGCCGGTAGCTCACCGTGGGCTTGGCGAGGGCGCGGCTCTCGAGGTCGTGCAGGACGGCGCGCTTGGCCTCGGCCGTCGGCTTGCCGTCGAGTGGGCCCGAGTTGATGGCGACGCCGTCGTCAGTGAAACACTCGTCGGGATCCAACGTTCGCGCGTCCGGGGGCATGACGACGCGGACCACGGGCAGGCCGAACTTCGTCGCGAAGGCGAAGTCGCGCTCGTCGTGCGCCGGCACGGCCATGATGGCGCCCGTGCCGTACGTAGAGAGGACGTAGTCCGCGATCCAGATCGGGATGGCGCGGCCATTCACCGGGTTCGTTGCCGTCGCGCCCGTGAACACGCCCGTCTTCTCCTTGGCGAGATCCGTGCGCTCGAGATCGCTCTTGTGGCGCGCCGCGGCCTGGTAGGCCTCGACGGCCGCGCACTGCTCCGGCGTCGTCAGCTCGCTCACGAGCGGGTGCTCCGGCGAGAGCACCATGTACGTCGCGCCGTAGAGCGTATCGGGGCGCGTCGTGAAGACGCGCAGCTCGCGCCCCGTGACGGGCGAGGCCGTGTGGAACACCACCTCGGCGCCCACGCTGCGTCCGATCCAGTTGCGCTGCATCGCGAGCGTCGACTCCGGCCAGTCGACCTCGGCCAGATCCTCGAGCAGGCGGTCGGCGTAGCGCGTGATGCGCAGCAGCCACTGGCGCATGTCCTTGCGCTCGACGACGGCGCCGCAGCGCTCGCAGCGGCCCTGGCTGACCTCTTCGTTGGCGAGGCCCGTCTTGTCGACCGGGCACCAGTTGATGGCGGCGACGCCCTCGTAGGCGAGGTCGCGCTCGAAGAGCTTGAGGAAGATCCACTGCGTCCACTTCACGTAGGCCGGGTCAGTTGTATTGACCTCGCGGTCCCAGTCGTAGGCGAAGCCGACGGCGTCGATCTGCCGCCGGAAGCTCGCGATCGCCTGCTGCGTCGTCACGCGCGGATGTACGCCGTGCTTGATGGCGTAGTTCTCGGCGGGCAGACCGAAGGCGTCCCAGCCCATCGGGTGCAGGACGCTCCAGCCCTGCATGCGCTTCCAGCGCGTGATGATGTCGGTGGCCGTGTAGCCCTCGCAGTGCCCGACGTGCAGGCCCGCACCGGACGGGTAGGGGAACATGTCGAGCGCGTAGAACTTCGGCTTGCCAGGATCGGTCGGGGTGCGGTGCAGTCGGGCCTCGTGCCAGCGGGACTGCCACTTGGTTTCGACGGAATGGTGGTCGTACGCCATGGCGGTGCGGTGGGCCGGTTTCCCGGGACTATATAGCGCCCTTTTCCGGTCGTCTTACTTCGCGCCCGGGGCGCGTCCGTCGGTCGCCCCGCCGGCATCCGGCGTGACACCGATCACGGTTCCACCGTCCGTCGGGGTCGGTTCGGGGGCGGGGGTCTGGCTCGCGGACGGATTGGGCAAGCCCCAGAGCACCTGTCGCTGCTTGTAGAGAGGCGCGCCAAACAGGAGCTCCGAGAGGCAGACGTGATAGGGCAGCGTGTAGCTCTTTCCCGCGACGATGAGCTCGGAGTCTTGGTCCGTGAGG
>DATKFB010000421.1:0-2387 GCA_035544435.1 Polyangia bacterium | reverse complement strand
GCCCAGCGCAGCGCGCTCGACCACACGACGCCGTACGTGCAGCGCTCCGCGAGCGGCTTGCCGTTGTCGTTCGCGGCGGCGCCCGAGACGGCGACGACGCGCACGCACGTCTCTCCGGGCGCGCGCGGCGTCGTCGTGATCGCGACGGCTCGTTTGCGCGTCTCGCGCGGCGCGGGCTCGCTCGCCCAGCGGCCGGCGGCGACGCGCATGGCCGTCTCGTCGTAGCGCGCGAGATCCTCGGGCGCGAGCACGCCGCGGTCGGTGAGCGCGAGCTCGCGCACGGCCGCCGCTTCGTCCTTGGCGGCCGCCGCGGCGCCGTCGCCGCGTCGCGCTTCGTCGAAGGTGCGGAAGGCGAAGGCCTCGGCGCGCGCGAGGCGCACGCGGCCTCCCATCCAGGCGACGAGCGCGGCTGCGTCGACGTCGCCGAGCGCTTGCAAGCGGCGGTCGTTGAAGGCGCGCTGCTTCGCGGGCGACAAAATGGCCGGCTGGCAGCGCGTGCTCGCGAGGAAGAGCGCGGCGCGCGCCTTCTCGAGGGGCGCGGCGCCCGGCGTCGCGAGGACGCGTGCCCAGGCCTCGCCGTCGTAGCAGAGGCGGGCGGGGCCGTCGGCGAGATCGCCGTCGACGGATTCGAAGCGCACGCCGTAGCTCGCGGCGACCTCGAGCTCGCCGGCCAGCGCGGCGTCGCGCGAGGTCGTCTTGCGACCTGACGCGCGCCGCGCCAGCCGATCGGCCATCGTTCCTATCGCCGCGAAGACCTCGGTCGTCGTGTCCGCGCCGGCCGGCGCGGCGCGCAGAGCGAGCGCCGCGTAGCCGATGCCCAGCGACTCGGCGCCGCCGGCGTCGCGCAGGAAGCGCACGACCGAGGCGAGCTCGGGCGCGCTCTCTTCGTCGAGGCGGTGGACGCGCACGATCGCGGGGCGCACGTAGCCGGGGCGCTCGTGGCGGTGATCGTAGACCTTGAGGAACCCGGCCGTCTCGCCGCGCACCTCGAGCCAGTCCCCGCGCCACAGCGTCGCCTGGGCGGGCGCGTCGTCGCGCGGGGCATTGCGCAGCACGGCCGGATCCTCGGCGACGATCGCCACGAGCAGCGCGAGGGCGTGCATGTTACTCGCCCTCCGAAGCGGCAGCGGCGGCGCCCCCGTGTGCCGTGCCGGTCTCGACGACCGCGGGCGCGTTGCGGCCCTGCATGCCGAGCAGCCCGCCCGCGAAGAAGCCACCCGACGACGGCGGGGCCACGATGACCTGGATCTTGTCCGACAGCTTGTCGGCGAGCGTCTTCTGGATGAGCAGCGGATTCTTGGCGATGAGCACCGAGTCGCGCTCGAGCTGCGCGGCGTTGGCCTTGCCGGTGACCTCGATGCGGTAGGCGTCCGCGTCGGACAGCTTGCGCCGTGAATCGGCCTCGGCGAGCGTCTCGATCTTGCGCGCCTCGGCGTCGCCCTCGGCGTCCTTCATGCGCTGTACCTTGCGCGCCTCGGCCTCGAGGCGCCGCTGCTCGATCTCCTTCTCTTTGAGCGGCAGCACGTGCTTCATGGCCTCCTCGCGCGCCTTGGCCGCGATGATCTCCTCCTCGCCGGCGGCCTCGGCGGCCTTTTGGCGCTGGATCTTCGCGGCGTCGCCCTCGAGGGCCGTCTCCTGCACGCGCTTCTCCTTCAGCTGCAGCGTGTAGCGCATCTTCTCCGTCGCGAGCTCCTCGGCGAGCATGCCCTCGAGCCCCGCGCGGTACTGCGAGGGCAGGTCGACGTGACCGAGGTAGAGCGAGCGCACGAGGATGCCGTCGTGCCCCAGCTGCGCGCGCAGCTCTTTCTCGACGTCGTCCTGGATCTCGACGCGCTTGTCGGTGAAGACCTCGCGCACCGTGTGCTTCGACAGCGCGCGGTGCAGGACGCCGTCGACGACGGGCTCGATGAGATCGTGCCCGACGTCGACGGGCAGCCGCCGCGCGACCTCGCTCACACGCTCGGGGTCGAGCGCGTAGCGGACCGTGACGGCCACGCCCACGGAGAGGCCCTCGACCGTCTGGAACGGCTCGGCGCCGTCGGCCGTGGCGCTGCGCGTGGGGCGGTACACCTGGTCGCGCAGCGAGTAGTGCCGCAGGTCGTGCAGGAGCGGCAGCACGATCGCCGGGCCCTCGGGCACGACGCCGACGCCGCCCGTGAGGCGGTTCACGCGCACGCCGAGCTCGCCGGCGCCGATCGTCTGGAGCGGCGGGCGCAGCGCGAGCAGCAGCACGCCGCCCGTGAGCGTGCCCACGGCCAGCAGCCGCCGCCCGCGCGGGCTCCCGAACGTCTCGATGAGCCCGAGCGCGACGGCCGCGAACCCCGCGCGCACGAACACGACGCACCTGCGAAGCACTTGCTTGATCCGTTCCATGAGAAAGCTCCTCT
>DATKFB010000420.1:0-5464 GCA_035544435.1 Polyangia bacterium | reverse complement strand
GTCGCTGCCTTCATCGGTCGCGCGCTCGGCATCTATCGCGCCGGCGACGTCGGCCCGGGCATCATCGCGTCGATCTTGGGAGCGATCATTCTGCTCGCCATCTACCGGGTCGTCATGCGCCGCAGGCTCGTCTGACGTCATGAGCGATCGCCGTGCTTGGCGGCGCGGCGACGCGGCCTTCCCTTGGCGTGAGCGCGCTCGCGCGCTTGCGTGCGCGTCGACGCCGCCGTCCCTCGCGCCGGCGCCGGGCCCTTGGGGCCTTGCTCGAGCGTGGCCTTGAGGGCCTCCATGAGATCGACGACGCGCGCAGCCTTGGGGCGCGCGGCGCCGGCCTCGATCGTCTCGCCGCGCTCCTTCTTCTTCACGAGCGCGAGAATGCTCTGCCGAAACGTGTCCTCGTACTCCCGCGGCGTCCACGGTCCCGAGAGCGAGGAGATAAGCTCGGCGGCCATCGCCAGCTCCCGGGCGCTCACGGTCGTTCGCGCGGGGAGATCCACGACGGCTTCGGGGCGACGGATCTCGTCGGCGAAGTACATCGTGTGGAGCACGAGGACTCGTGCGAGCGGCCGGATGCAGGCGACGTATTCCTTCGTGCGCATGACGAACCGACCAACGGCGACGCGGTCCTCCTTGTGCATGGCGTCTCGCAAGAGGACATAGGCCTTGCCGGCGGCGGCGCCGTCGGGCGCCGCGTAATAGGCCGCGCCGAAGCTCAGCGGATCGATCTCCGCGAGCCTGATGAACTGCTGGATGTC
This sequence comes from Polyangia bacterium, assembly GCA_035544435.1. GTDB lineage: Bacteria > Myxococcota_A > Polyangia > Fen-1088 > Fen-1088 > DASZFV01. Next base: position 4,709 of record DATKFB010000420.1, on the reverse strand, counting down.
GACCGTGTGCGTCCGCTCCGGCTCGGCGGCGGCGACCTCCTCGTCGGACAGGACGACGAAGCGACCCTTTCCGACCGGGAAGCCCTTTTGGATGTGATCCCAAGCAACCTCGTAACCGGAGCCCTCCGCGACGCGCTTGTAGCGTATCCGCTCCCCGGTGCCCTCCTCGAATTCGTGGAAACCCACGCGATGCGATTCGATCGCCGAGACGAGCCTGATGGGAATGTTGACGAGCCCGAAGCTGATCGAGCCCGTCCAAACCGGCCGCGGCATCAGGGCTCCACCGCGAACGCCATTGCAGAAAGCATGAGAGTCGCCCTCCCTGCGAGCAGGGTAAGTCGCGGGCGCCGCCAGGAAAGGTCGCCGCCGACGAAGAGCCGCCGTCAGAAGGACGCGACCGCTCAGTCTTGAGCGGCGCCGCAGGTGGGGTGAGGTGAGCGCGGGTCGCCAACCCCGGGTGCTCCGACGACAGCGATGCTCGCGAAGGTACGGCTCTAGGTGTTTTCCCCGGGGTCAGGTGAGGGTTCCCCCCCCCAGTCGGGGTGTCAAGACCCCTCCTAACTCACCCGATTAATGTGTCATGGAAAACACTATTAAATCTGAATGCTCTGCCGGGATTCGAACGGCGCTCAAGATCAGCGCGTCATTCCTGGTGGGTGTCACCATCCTCGCCCTCTCCGGTCAGGTGCACGCTGGCGCCGTGCTCGAGCAGAGCAGCTCGGCGACCGGCACGACGAGTGCGGCCCCCATGTGGTCGACCAAGGCGGTCACGGCCGGCCACCTGCTGGTCGCCGTCGTCCAGTGGCAGACGACCACCGCCAGCAACGGCGTGGTCACGGCGCCGGCGGGTTGGGCCCTCGCCGCTGCCTCGTCCCACAACTTCGGAACGTCCAGCGCGAACATCGTCAACGCCAACATCTACTACTACGAGAATGGTCCGGCGCGCGCGATGGGCGCTATCGAGACCTTCTATGTCTCGTCGTCGACCGGCCTCGTGGTCCAACTGGCTGAGGTCTCTGGCATCGTGGCTTCGGGCTCTCTCGACGTCACGGGAACGCAGCTCGCGGCGAACGCCACGTCGATCAGGGTGTCGTCCTCGAGCGCGACGTCCACCGGTCCCGAGGTCGTCATCGGCGCGTTCGGCACCGATGCCACGAAGAACAATCAAGACCTGACCGGCTCGAGCGCGCCGTTTTCGGACCTCGGCGGCGGCAGTGTTTCCAGCGCGACCACCACTGCGCTCGGCACCTACGACGGCTCCGTCTCGGCGGGCACGACGATCGGCCAGACGATCTCGAGCACGAACAAGTCCTCGAACATGGTGGCGGCCATCGCGACGTTCAAGGTCTCGACGACGACCTACTACTGGCGCGGCGTCGGCGGCTACGCGAACCGTCCCCCGTCGCCGCCCGCCGCCAAGTGCTACGGCTACTTCGACGACGGCGGTTGCTGGTCGACGACCTCGGGCGGCGCCACCGGCACGACGGCTCCCAGCGCGGCCGACAATGTCGTGTTCGACGGCAACGGCACGGGCGACTGTACGCTGAGCCCTCTCTCGGGGACCGCGACGCGCGTCAATCAGATCACCGTGCAGTCGGGCTACACGGGCACGATGACTCAGGCCGCGCAGGGCCTCTCGCTCTCGGGCGCCTTCACCTTGTCGGGCGGCACGTTCGTCACGGGCGGCTCGTCCCTGACCATCGCGACGAACGCCAGCGGCACGTACGACGGTGACCTCGTGATCTCGGGCGGCACGTTCACGGGCAACGGCGCGGCCGTCGCCCTGCGCTCGCTCACCGTGTCCGGCGGCGCGTTCAACGCCGGCTCGGGCGACGTGAGCACCAACAACGGCGGCCTCGCGACGCTGTCGGGCGGCACGGTGACCTTCGGCAGCGGCGCGCTGACCCTCGGCGCTGGCCTCACAGTGTCGGGCGCCACCGTCACGCTCGGAACGAGCGCGCCTTTGGTGACCGGGACGGTCACCGTGGCTTCGGGGACGCTCAACTTCACGAACGGCGCGGCGAACCCCGACGTTTCACTGGCGGGCCTCTTCACACAGTCGGGTGGAACCGTCAACCTGAACGGCGCCCAGCTCACCGTCGGGTCCGCCGTCGCGGCGGGCAGCGACGCCTTCACAATGACGGGCGGCACGTTCAATACGTCGTCCGCGACCGCCGTCCTGAACGTCACGGGCGACTCCAGCGCGAGCGGCGCGACGACGACGCTGAGCGGCGGCGCGACGTTCAACGGCGCGAGCGGCACCGAGACCTTCGCGGGCGTCCTCACCGTCGATGGCGGCGCCACGATGAGCCTCGGGACGGCCTCGATGACCAGCGCCCGCAAGGGTGGCGGCAACGCGAACGGCGACATGCTCGTCGCCGTCGGGTCGGGCGGCACGCTGACCCTCGGCTCGGCCGGGTTCGCCTTCGCGAGCACGAGCGCCATGACGATCGACGGCACGCTCAACGCGGGCAGCGGCGCTGTCAGCTTCAGCGGCGGCGTCACGATCAGCTCGACGGGGACGTTCAATGGGGGCACGTCGTCGACGACGTTCTCGAGCACGCTCGCGCTCGTGGGCGCGTTCAACGCGCAGAGCGCGTCGTCCGTGATGTTCTCGGGCGCCGTCACGATGACGGGCACGAGCAAGTTCAACGGCGGCGCCGGCAGCGGCACGTTCGCCGCGGCGCCCACGCTGACGGCCGGCACGTTCACCGTCGGCAGCGCCGGCACGACGGGCCGGTGGACCCTCGCGCAGGGCGCGACCTTCTCCGCGGGCATGACGCTGGCGTTCCCCGCGAACGGCGGCGAGCTCGCGACGGCCTCCGCGAAGACGCTCTCCGTGGCCGGAACGATCACGTCCGCGGTCACGGGCGCGACGCTGCCCCGCATCGACTGCCCGACCTGCACGACGAACCAGGGCTTCGTGATGCAGCTCACGGGCACCTCGGTGCTCGACGTGAGCGGGCTCCAGTTCGACCACGTGAGCACGGCCGGCGTGCAGATCGCCGACGGCGCGACCTACACGCGGCTCGAGAAGCTCAAGTTCACGAATAACGCCGCCGGCGGTACGTCGAGCGGGACCCACCTCGTCATCACGAAGTCGAACTCGGTCATCGTCGTGGACGGCTGCTACTTCGACGCCACGGCGCAGTACAACGTCACGCTGAACGGCGTGAGCGGCAGCACCGGCGTGCGCGCCATCTTCGAGTACCAGAGCACGACGATCAACGGCGCGCGGGCCGGGGACAGCTACGACCTCGACGCGGACAGCAACCACGATAACGTCGCGGACAACGCGGCGAGCCCCCGCTTCGGCTCCGTCATCGAGTGGGCGAGCGCCAGCCCCACCGACACGACGGGCGTCGCCGTTGGCTTTCCGGCGCCGGCTTTCGACTGGAACACCTTCACCTTCTACGGCATCTACGTTGCCTTCAAGGACACGGCCGGCGCCGGCTCGGCCGACGTCCTTTGGCTGCGCAACAACGACGGCTCGGCGAAGTACTCTTACTCGGTGCCGCAGACGAGCGGCGATATCGTCGGCACGCCCTTCTTCGACACCGTCAACGAGACCAAGGCCGGCGTCGACGCCAACGGCGACGGCGACCAGGCAGACACGGACGTCCGTGTGGTGTACATCGGGACGTCGGCGGGCCACGTCATCAAGCTCATCGACACCGGCTCGGGCTTCGCGCGCCCGGCCTCGGGGCCGTGGTCGTCCGACTTCACGAGTTCGAGCGTGGCGACGATCTCGTCGCCGCTGGTCGAGGACGGCACCAACCTCTACTTCGGCGGCACCGACGGCTCGGCGGCCACGAAGGTCTTCGGCGTCCAGGTCGCCGGCGGGGCGAACGAAGGCACGCTCCAGAAGAATATCGGCTCGGTGAGCGCCGTGACGACGACGCCGTCGTGGAAGGTCTACGCCGGCGCGACGTACGTGTTCCTGGGGTCGACCGCGGTCTCGGGCCAGGCCTACGTCTACCGCATCAACATGATGACAGGCGCGGTCAACGCGAGCTTCAGCGGGCCGACGAGCAACGTCAACGACTCCATCGTGCTCACGAACGACCGCGCTTACGCCGTCACCGACGGCGGCAAGATGTACGTCCTCGACGCCGCCAACTTTGCCGCGGGCGGCTTCACGAACGTGGCTGGCGCGCCCTATGTCACGGCGGCGGCGAAGGCCATCAAGGACGCGCCTTGGGTCGACTACAAGACCAACGACGCGTACTTCGGCGACGACGGCGGCAACGTCTACGCCGTGACGAGCGCGGGCGCCAGCATCAACGCCGGGTTCCCGTTCGTCCTGTCCTCCTCGGTCAAGCTGTCGTCGAGCCCGATGTATCTACACGGCGGCGGCGTCATCGCCATCGGCGCGAACGACGGGTTCGTGTACTTCATCGATCGGAACAACGGCTCGAACGCGCCCGCGGTCTTCAAGCGCTTCTTCGTCACGGGCGCCGGCACCGTGTCGTCGGTGTCCTACAACTCGAACACGTCGCAGTACCTCGTGTCGTCGAGCGACGGCAAGCTCGTCTTCATCAACGGAGCGGACGTCAAGGATCCGACGGCAGGCACGCAGTAGCGGCCCGCCTCGCCTCCGTCACGCAGGCGGGCTCGCCGTCGCAGTCGCGGCAGCCGCGAGCGGCGCACGGGCCGCAGCTCTGCTCGATGCGCCGCCGGAGCGCCTGGCGCGCGCGAAACAGGCGCAC
>DATKFB010000419.1:0-4690 GCA_035544435.1 Polyangia bacterium | reverse complement strand
GTCTATTTCCAGATTGGCGCCGACTTCGCGGCGGCTCCGCCTCCGACGGCGGGTGTCGTCCCGGCGACGCAGACCAACATCAACGCCACCGACGACTTCGTCGCGATCGCGCCGTGCGAGGATCGAATCATTCTGCAGGTGGGGCAGTTCGACGCGCCCTTCACGCTCGAGAACCGCACGTCCGACAAGTACTTCGATTTTATCGAGCGCTCGCTGACCGTGCGCGCCTTTGGTATCCCGACCAATAAAGAGCAGGGCGCGATGCTGCATGGCACGAACCCCGATCGGAACTACTACTATTCGTTCGCGGTGCTCAACGGCGATGGGCAGAACTTCAAGAACGTCGACAACAACTTCGACCTCATGGGACGCGCCTGGATCGCGCCGCTGTCGTTCCTTGGGCCGAACCCAGCACACGACATCACGCTCGGTGGGTCGTACTGGACCGGCAACAAAGACCTCGGGCCGTCGCTCTCGAGCCAGACGACGGCCGGTGGCTTCACGATCCTGCCGAACGCCCTTCCGGCGCTTGGCATGGACACGGTGCAGCTGAACCAACAGGGCCGCCAGTACTCGTGGGCGCTCGAGGTCAACGCTCCCATCGATCACACGTTCGGCGTCCGTTGGGAGTTCGTGCACAAAGACCAGCCGCTGTCCGCGATCGACACGACGGCCAAAAACGCCATCGCCGCCGGAATGCACCTCAAGGGATGGTCGACGTACGGCGAGGCGTGGGTTTGGGCGCTCGGCGACGATCGCATCGTCGGGGAGCCCGGAATGCAGATGCCGACGCGCCTCAAGAAGTTTGGCGTCAAGCCGCCCCAGTCCGGCCTCCAGATCCTGACGCGCCTCGAGCTCCTCGACGAGAAGCTCACGGCCGACGACCCCGCGAGCCCGATCGGCTCGCTCAAGGCCGGCTCGGTCCTAGGCCTCGGCGAGACGAAGGTGACGTCCTGGCAGCTCGGCGTGACCTACTGGATGTCGAAGCGCTTCCGCGCCATGGCGAACTACACGCTCAACCACTTCGGCGGCGACTCGGCGTACGTCACGGCCACGGCTCCGGCGGGCAAGACGTTGGACGGCTCCAAGAACGAGCAGGAGTTCTCTTTCCGCTTAGCGATCGCTCTTTAGTGAACGTCCAAACAAAGGGAAAATACATGCGAACGAATATGAAAATGAGCACGGCGCTCGCTCTCGCGGGAGCGCTCGTGGGTGGTCTCGTGACGGGCGGCGCGGCCCAGGCCGACGAAGCCGCGATCACCGTCAAAGGCTCGGACACGATGGTCGTGCTCGGCCAGCGTTGGGCCGAGGAGTACATGGCCAAGCACAAGGGCGCGACGATCCAGGTGACGGGCGGCGGCTCGGGCACGGGCATCAGCGCGCTCATCAACGGCACGACCGACGTCTGCGAGGCGTCGCGTTCGATGAAGGAGCCCGAGAAGAAGCAGGTCGCCGACAAAGCGGGCGGCCCCCCCGTCGAGATCGTGGTGGCGAAGGACGGCCTCTCGGTTTACGTCAACGACGCGAACCCCGTGACCGAGCTGTCGATGGCGCAGCTCAAGGACATCTACACGGGCAAGGTCACAGACTGGAAGGACGTGGGCGGCACGCCGGGAAAGATCATTCCGTACTCGCGCGAGAACAGCTCGGGCACGTACGTGTTCTTCAAGGAGCACGTCCTCTCCAACGCGGACTACACGCCGCGCGCGCAGGCCATGCCAGGCACGGCGGCGGTCGTCAACGCCGTGGCGCGCGACAAGTCGAGCATCGGCTACGGGGGCGCGGCGTATTCCAAGGGCATCAAGGTCGTCAAGGTCAAGAAGGAGCCGACCTCGGCGAGCGTTCTGCCGTCGGACGCGACCATCAAGGACGGCTCGTACCCGCTGTCGCGCCCGCTGTTCTTCTACCTGCGCCCGAAGGCTGCGGCCGGCATCAAGGCCTTCACCGACTGGGTCCTGTCTCCCGAGGGACAAGCCATCGTCGTCAAGGTGGGCTACTTCCCCATCAAGTAGCGCGCTCGCGACGTCCGTCACGAATGAGGCCGCCGCGGAGTCACGCTCCGCGCGCGGCCGATACCGAGGAGACCGACAAGGGCGAGTGAGGTCGCGAGCAACGCCGACGATCCCGTGGAGGTGCTCGGGATCGTGGCTCGCGTGCGTCTATCGCATCCTGGCGAAGCGTCACACCGCGCCGCTCGGCACGCCGTGACAGTCGCGTTTCAGTCCCGTCACGTGCGGGCGTTGCGGGGATAGAGCAAGACTGTGACGAACGCCGGCGGCCGATGGTGTTTGATCCGACCGCTGTGCAGCCGCGTTCGACGAGCACCCGCCTGGCCGCGTCGCCCCGGGTTCTCATTCTTGCCCTGTTCATCGTCATCGTTGCGTGCTCCGAGCGTGCGCGCGCGCCGGTGAGCGCGCACGCGTCGATGACCGTGTCCGCGTCGGGCCTGCGCGCATACCGAGACCCAGTGACGGGCGCGTTCGCCGAGCCGCCAGCGTCCGCGCCGAGCCTCGCGCCCCGGCGGGTGACGGCGGGCGCTCAGGCGGCGGGGCTCACGGAAACGAGCGCGGCGGGAGGCGGGACCATGGTCCATCTCAACGGCGGATTCCGCAGCCAGGTCAGGGCGCGCGCGGGCGCGCAAGGCCCCGACATCATTTGCGTGAGCGCGGCAGCGTGGCGCTGATGTCGCGCTCGGCGCACACCTCGTCGTTCGCCCTGGTCGTGGCCCTCTTCTGCGTGCTCGCGGCCGCGACGGCGCGCGCGTCGGCGACGATCGTCATCGACGATTCCGACCCCGCGGGGCAGGGCCTCAATGACCCGACGTCCTTCGTGCCCGTGGGCGGCAACGCGGCAACGACGCTGGGAGCCGCGCGCCTCGGCGTATTCCAGCGAGCCGCGTGGCTGTGGGGCGCAGCGCTCACGAGCCACGTTCCCATCCACGTGGACACTCAGTTCGTCGCGCTCGGGTGCAGCGTCGCCTCCGCCGTGCTGGCCTCGACCGGAGCCAACACCGTCCACCGGAACTTCATGGGGGCGCCCATCGCGAACATCTGGTACCCCCAGGCGCTCGCCAACTCGCTCGCGGATGCCGATCTCGATCCAATGACCGCCGACATCGGCACGGAGTTCAACAGCGCCCTCGGCGGCGCGGGCTGCATGCCCGGAACGACATGGTACCTCGGCTTCGACGGGCATCCCGGCGCCGGGCAGATCGACATGCTCACGGTCGTCCTGCACGAGCTCAGTCACGGACTCGGCTTCCAGACCTACGAGGATCTCTCCACGGGCGCCGAGTTGCTGGGTTTCGCTGACGTCTTCATGGTGGGCATCCGGCAGCTGAACGCGACGTCTCCAGCGCTCTTGGAGATGTCTGACGCGCAGCGGGCCGCTGCCGACGTGTCGGACCCCAACCTCTATTGGGCCGGCGCAAACGTCCAAGACGCCGCGTCGAGCTACTCCGCAGGCCTCGTCGGCGGCCACGTGCGCCTCTACGCCCCTTCGGCGATCGAGGCAGGGTCCTCCGTCTCGCATTACGCGGCCGCGCTCACCCCCAACGAGCTCATGGAGCCGATCTACACGGGCCCGAACCACGACCTGACCCTCACGGCGGATCTCATGCGCGATCTCGGATGGCCGCCCGTCGCGTCGCCGCCTATGGTGCCGGCGCTGCCAAACCCGATGCGCTGGCTCCTCGGGCTCGGGCTCGTCGCCTTCGCGGCGAAACGCCTACGATCCACGGTGGACCGCCCGATGAGCCGCCTCGCGACAGTCGGGCGGATTCGTCCCCCGTGATCTCAATCTTCGACCATCGCCTCCTCTAGCCCGGCGAGGTAGGCGCTCTGGAACGCGCGCTCGGCTTCGAGCGCCAGGCCGTCGAGCGCCAGGACCTCGCGCTGGTGCACGAGGTGGGGCGCTTCGGCGAGGTCGAGCGCGTGCCCCGTGATCCGGACTGTCTCGAGCTGGCGCTCGACCAACGTCAGCTCCGCGCGCGACTCTTCGAGCTTCGCGTTCAGCTGTTGGCGGTGCTGGCTGAGACGCGGCCCCGACTCGTACGGCGCGCGCGCGAGCTCGTCCTCGTGCGCGCGCGCGAAGCGCGCCGCATGCCCCGAGCGCGCCAGGCCGCCCAGGTTGAACCCGAGCTGGACGATGCCGTACCAGTCGACATGGGAGGACGGGATGATCCCCGCCGCCATTTCGAGCTGCCAGGGCTCGCCCGACCGCGCGCGCTCCGTGGCGCGGTCCAGCTCGCCCGTCGCCTCGGCGTACGTCCGTGCGAGCCCGTGGGCGGGCGGCTTCGCGCGCGCATCGCCAGGGCCACGCTTGGCCGCGAGCTCGGCGGCCTGCCCGCGGGCCCGCAGCAGCTTTCGCTCGAGCGCGTCGGCTCGGGCGCGAAGGTCCCCGAGCTCGACCAGCGTGATGACGTGCTCCTCGAACCGCGCCGCCGCGTGAGCGACCGCGTCCTGCACCTCGGCGTGGCGGCCCTCGAGGAAGGAGATCTCTGCCCGCAGCGCCGCCTCCCGCGGGCCATCGTCGCCGGCCCCGACTGCGGCCTCCAGCTGGCCGCGCGCTTCGTGCGCGCGGCAGTCCGAGTCGGCGACTCGGAGCAGCGCGAGCCCCTTGTATAGATCCGTCACGGAGTACGCCAGCCCCGCGCGCGCCTCGACGCCTTGTCCGACGATCGTGCCCCCAT
>DATKFB010000418.1:0-2828 GCA_035544435.1 Polyangia bacterium | reverse complement strand
CGCGCTGTGGGTGGCGTTGCGCGCTCACGGCGCGGACGGCGAAGACGTCAGCGCGGGGGCCGTCGAGATCGACCTCGCCTCCCGGCACGCCGTCCAGCACCGCGCGCTCAAGGAGGGTGAGAAGGCGACGCCCGAGATGCTGCCATTGCCCGCGGCGCTCACGGGTATGTTCTTCGACGACACCGCCACCTGGTTCTCGTCGCTGTCGGGCGTGAGCCGCTGGCAGCAGGGCGAGCTGCGCACTTGGGGCGAGAACGCGGGCCTCGGCAGCGAGCTTGTCCACGCCGTCGCCAAGGCGCCGAGCGGCGAGATCTGGGCGGCGACGTCCGAGGGCGTCGCGCGGCTCGACGACAGGGTCGTCTGGCGCCCCTTCGGCGGTGGTGACGAGTCCCGCGTCGCCTGTCGGGGCCTCGCGCGCGACGCGGCCGACGGCATGTGGGTCGCGACCGGCAAGGGCTTGCGGCGACTCACGGCGGCGGACGTCAAGGCCGAGCGCCTGGGCGACGTCATCGTCGATGGCGACTTGCGGGACGTACGCCTCGATCGTTACGGTCGCGTTTGGGCGCTGACGTCATCCTCGATTGCTCTGATTAGTCGTTAGCGGGATCTGATTGGGCGGGTCGCGGCATTCCGGTGAAGGTCGTGGTCGCACATGGTGCGACAATTCATTTCACGTTCGCGCCGCGTGTAATCATGCTACGCGCGCGCACGCGCGCCTTCTGATACTGTCTGCGCGTGCCCGCGAATAACGAAGGTCGCACGGCGGAACCCGAGATCCCCGACGTCCTGCCGTTGCTCCCGATCCGCGACCTCGTGGTCTTCCCGTACATGATCGTCCCGCTGCGCGTGACGCGGCCCGTGTCGATGGAGGCGGTGACGAAGGCGCTCGAGGCCGACGAGCGGCTCTGCTTCCTCGTCGCGCAAAAGAATCCGGGCGAGGACGATCCTGGACCGACCGGTTTTTACCGCACGGGAACCATCGGGATGATCATGCGCATGCGCAAGCTTTCGGAGGGCGGGCTCAAGGTGCTCGTCCAGGGGCTTTGCCGTGCGCGCATCCAGAAGTTCGTCTCGGACAGTCCGTGCTACCGCGTGCGCATCGAGCGCACCGACGACAAGGCGCTCGTGCGCTCCGTGAGCCTCGAGGCCCTGCTGCGCTCGGTGCGCCAGAACATCGACAAGCTCTCGGGCCTCGGCAAGACGATCCAGCCCGAGCTGTCGATGGTCGTGCAGAGCGTCGACGATCCCGGCCGCATGGCCGACCTCGTGTCGTCGAACCTGACGCTCAAGGTGACCGAGGCGCAGGATCTGCTCGAGCTCGACGAGCCCGTACAGCGCCTCACGCGCGTCAACCAGACGCTCGAGAAGGAGATCGGCATCCTCGAGGTGCAGTCGCAGATCCAGAACAAGGCGCGCGAGGAGATGTCGAAGACCCAGCGCGACTACTACCTGCGCGAGCAGCTCCGGCAGATCAAGAGCGAGCTCGGCGACGGCGACGTCCACGGCGAGGAGATGGAGGAGCTGCGCGTCAAGGTCGCGAAGGCCGGCTTGCCCGACGAGGCGCGCGTCGAGGCCGAAAAACAGGTGCGGCGGCTCGATCAGATGCACGCCGAGAGCGCCGAGGCGGCCGTGCTGCGCACCTACATCGACTGGCTCGTCGAGCTGCCCTGGAATGTCGCGAGCGAGGACACGCTCGACATCGAGACGGCGCGCAAGATCCTCGACGAGGATCACTACGATCTCGAGCACATCAAGGATCGCATCCTCGATTACCTGGCCGTGCGCAAGCTGCGCGCGGGCGCGCACGGACCCATCCTGTGTTTCCTCGGGCCGCCCGGCGTGGGCAAGACCTCGCTCGGGCGCTCGATCGCGCGCGCCCTCGGGCGCAAGTTCGCGCGCATCTCCCTGGGCGGCGTGCGCGACGAGGCCGAGATCCGCGGTCACCGGCGCACCTACGTGGGCGCGATGCCGGGCCGCCTCATTCAGGCGCTCAAGCAGGCGGGCACGAACAACCCCGTCGTGCTCCTCGACGAAGTCGACAAGCTCGGCTCGGACCTGCGCGGCGATCCGTCGGCGGCGCTCCTCGAGGTGCTCGACCCCGAACAGAACCACACCTTCCGCGACCACTACCTCGGCGTGAGCTTCGACCTGTCGAAGGTGATGTTCATCGCGACGGCCAACTTGCCCGAGACGATCCCGCCGCCCCTGCGCGACCGAATGGAGACGCTCCGCTTGTCGGGCTACAGCGAGGAAGAGAAGCTCGTCATCGCCGAGCGCTACCTCGTGCCCAAGCAGATCACCGAGGCGGGCCTCACGATCAACGAGATCGTCATCGGCCGCGAGGTCATCCGGCGCATCGTGGGCGAGTACACGCGCGAGGCGGGCCTGCGCGAGCTCGAGCGCCTCGTCGCCCAGCTCGCGCGCAAGATCGCCCGCCGCGTCGTCGAGCAGCGCGAACGCGCGCGCGAGGCGCCGCCTCCGGGCAAGTCGGGCCCCGTGGCCAGCGTGGCAACGAAGAAGGCGGGCGGTCCCGTCATCGACGCCGAGGAGCTGCCGAAGTACCTCGGCCCGCCGCGGTACCTGCCGGAGGAGCGGCGCGGCACCGACGAGATCGGCACGGTCAACGGCCTGGCCTGGACCCCGTACGGCGGCGAGGTGCTGCACATCGAGGCGCAGACGATGGCGGGCAAGGGCACGCTCATCCTCACGGGCCAGCTCGGCGACGTCATGAAGGAGTCGGCGCAGGCGGCGCTCTCGTTCGCGCGCGCGTACGCGCTCACGCTCGGGCTCGGCACGGAGTTCTACGCGGGCCGCGAGATCCACATCCA
>DATKFB010000417.1:0-3202 GCA_035544435.1 Polyangia bacterium | reverse complement strand
CCACCTTCGACAGAGGAGCGAACATGATTCTCTAATACCACGCGCGCGCGCCGGCGAAGCCGGCGATCGGTCGCTCAGCGCGAGACGTAGAGGAGCGCGAGCACCGACGCGCCGTAGAGCGCGAGGTTCGTGACGAAGAGCGGGTCGCGCAGCATCGAGTCGGTCGGGCTCTCGGCGTCGGCCTGCCGGCTCGTGATCCAGTTGAAGCGAAAGATCCCGAAGGCTACGAAGGGCACCGTCCACACGAGCTCGACGTGGAGGAGCTCGCGGGCGTGCATCGAACGCGTGTACGCGAGGTAGGTCAGCGTCGTGAGGACGCCGAGCACGGTCATGAGGCGGCGCAGCGTGGGCAGGTCGTAGCGACCGAGGACGTCACGCTGCGCGCGCCCGCCGTCGCCCGAGACGCGCAGCTCGTGCGCGCGCTTGCCGAAGCCGAGCAGGGCCGACAGCAGCAGTGTGCACGCGAGCAACCAGCGCGACGCGGGCACGGGGATCACGACGGCGCCGCCCAGCACGCGCAGCAGGAAGCCCGCTGAGATGCAGGCCACGTCGATGAACGCGACCTTCTTGAGCGCGAGCGAATAGAGGAGGTTGAGCGCCAGGTACGCGGCGGCCGTTGCCGCGAAGGCGAGGCCCGGCCCGAGCGCCGCCGCGCCCGCGAGCGCGACGACGCCGAGCACGCCCGCGAGTCCCTTCGCGGCGGCGGGCGAGAGCGCGCCCGAGGCGAGCGGCCGCCGCCGCTTGACGGGGTGGGCGCGATCCCGGTCGAGATCGACCAGATCGTTGATCAGATAAACCGTGCTCGACAGCAGACAGAAGATCGTGAAGGCAGCGGCCGTGCGCAGCTCCGCGTGCCTGTCACCGACGAGCCGGGCGAACACCAGCGGCGCCGCGACGAAGAGGTTCTTGACCCACTGATGGGGTCGCATGGACTTTACGGCGGCGCCGATCATGTTTCTTCCGTCGCTATCGATCGGAGGGATTATCTGGGATGATTCCGACCGTTCCGACGAATGCCCAGTCCTAACACACCAGCTAAGCCCGACGCCAAGGCGCCGGTCGCCAAACCCGACGTCAAAGCATCGGTTGCGAGCCCCGACGCCACGCCCCTCGCGAGCGACGAGGAGCTGATCGCGCGCACGCGCGCCGAGGACTTCGCGGCCTTCGAGGCGCTGCTCGGGCGTTACGAGGACAAGGTCTTTCGGCTCGCCTACCGGATTCTCCGCAACGAAACTGACGCCAAGGAGATCTTGCAGGAGACCTTCGTGTCGATCTGGCGCAAGCTGGACACGTTCAAGGGCGACTCCCAGTTCGGCAGCTGGGTCTACCGCATCGCGACCAACGCGGCGCTCATGCGGCTGCGGGCCCATCGGCGGCACCCCGAGGTCTCGACCGAGGAGCTGCCCATCGGCTACCTCGACAACTACGGCACGCCCATGCCGGCGGGTGAGAACTGGTCGAAGCGGCCCGACGACGAGCTGCAGTCGTCGGAGCTGCGCAGCCACATCCAGGCCGCCGTCGACGCGCTGCCGGACATCTACCGCACGGTCTTCGTCATCCGTGACGTAGAGGGCCTCTCGACGGAGGAGACGGCCGACGTGCTCGGCATCTCCGTCCCGACCGTCAAGACGCGCCTGCACCGGGCGCGCATCGCTCTGCGGGACGCCATCGGCGGATACTTCGACCGCCCTTAGCGCAGGTATACTGAGGGCCTCCATGTTCGTCGGAGCCGCAGCGCTCGCGCGGACGGCGTTCGGCTTCGCGCTCGTCGCGGCCGCCGCGCCGGCCTCGTCCCCGGGGCCGTTCGACGCCGCGCTCGCGGGGGGGCGCGCGCGCCTCGAGGCGCGCCACGGGCGTCCGGAGGCGATCGCGCCGCTCATCGAGCTCCTCTCGCTGGAAGACAATCTGCCGCCCGGGACGCTCGCGCCCGTCTTGCGGTGCGCCGCCGCGGCCGGCAGTCACCCACTCGTCGCGGCGCAGGCGAGCTTCCACCTCTCGCGCCTCCTCGACGAGGCGGGCGACGCCGATGGCGCGCGCGAGGCGCGGGCGGCCTTGGGGCTCTTCTCTCGCTACGCCGTCGTGGGGCCGTTCGGCGAGGGCCGCGCCGACTACGCACAGACCCTGCCGCCCGAGGCGGAGGCCGACGCCCCCGAACGCGGGCGCTCGTACCGCGGCAAGCTCGGCGCCGTCGGCTGGCGCGCCGGCGACGACCTCGTCCGCGACGGCGCGCTGATGCTCGACGGGATGCTGCGACCCGACACGCAGGCGACAGCCTACGTCGTGGCGTTCGCGCACAGCCCGCGGGACCAAGACGTCGCGCTGCGCCTCGGCTCACCGGGCCCCGTCAAGGTGTGGGTGAACGGCGCGCTCGTCCACGCGCGCGACGTCGTGCGAAGCCCGGCCTTCGATCAAGACGCGGCCCCGGCGCGCCTGCGGGTGGGGTGGAACCGCGTCGTCGTCAAAACCACGGTAACCGACGGGTCCTGGCGGCTGTACCTGCGCGTGACCGACGTCGCTGGACGCGCGCTCGCGCTAGGCGACGGCGCCCTCCCGGCGGGCGAAAAAGTCGTGCCGCGCGCGCCGGCCGCGAGGCGAACTATCGCTGTCGAGACCCTCGAAGCGACGCTGCGCCGACGCGCGCGGGGGGCGCCGGCCGGGGCCGCGGGCGCCGAGGCGTGGCTCGATCTCGGGCGCTATCTGGCCTGGGCCGAGCCGGGCGATCGCGACGGCCACGAAGCGACGACGGCGCTCGAGGCGGCGGTCGCGCGCCGGCCGTCCATCGAGGTGTTGCGGCTGCTCGCGGATGTCGCGCGCGACGACGACGAGCGGCGGCGCGCGCTCGAGGGCGCGGTCGCGCTGGCGGTGAAGTCGGGCGCGGCGACGCCTGAGGCACGCGCGACGCGCGCGCTCCTGCTAGCGGGCCTCGGCGACACGGCGCGCACCCAGCGGCGCGACGCCGCGGCGCTCGCGCGCTGGCGAGAGGCGCTGGCGGTCGACCCCGGCTACTGGCCCGCGGCGCTGGCGCTCGCCGACGAGGAGCAGGGCGCGGGCCTGCCGCTCGTGGCGCGCGCGCGCGTCGAGGCTCTGCCCGAGACGACGCGGGCCGTGACGCGCGTGCGCCGCCAGTGGGGACGACTGCTGGATGCGACGGGCCGGACCCGGGAGGCCGACCGACTGTTCGAGGCCCTCGCGACGGTCCGGC
>DATKFB010000416.1:0-6041 GCA_035544435.1 Polyangia bacterium | reverse complement strand
GTCGACACGGCGGAGCGGAAGATCGGCCTGTCGTTTCGGGGCGCGCTGCGCGCCGAGGAGCTCGCCGACGCGCAGGGCTTCACGGGTGGCGTGCCGACGGCGACGCTGGGCGACGTCATGCGCGACAAGCTCGCGGCCCTCACGGCGCAGAGCAAGAAGGACACCGATTCGGACGACTCGTAGTCGTCCGGTCTGCGTCGAGAGCGCGTCAACATGAGCCCCGAGGAGGAACGCCCCGCGATCGGCGGCGAGCCCCCCGGGGCGTCGGGCGCCGGGGCCGAGCCCGCGCGCGCGCGGGCCACGCTGCCGGCCTCGCGTACGTTTGCGTGGCTGCGCCAGTTCGCGAAGCTGTGGGGCTTCGCTCTCTTCTGCATCTTCGTCGTCTACTTCTTCCGGGAGGTCGCGCTCCCGTTCCTGTTCGCCATCCTCGTGGCGTACATCCTCGCGCCCCTCGTCGACAGGCTCGCGCGCTTCAAGATCGGAGGCCGGTCGTTCCCGCGCGCGCTCGCCGTCATCCTACTCTACATCAACATCCTCGCGGCGCTCGGCCTCTTCATCGGGTACTTCATCCCCAAGCTGTCGGGGGACTTCGCGCGCCTCTTCCGCGAGGCGCCGCAGCTCTTCTCGCGGCTCAACAAGGAGGTGTTGCCGCGGGCGGGCGCCTGGGTCGACACGCACCTCGGCCCCGAGGCAGCCGACAGCGAAGAGGCCGTGCCCGCCGATCCAGACGCGCCCGCGCCGCGCGTCGTGCGCGAGGGGATCATCCTCGAGCCGCTGCCCGACGGCCGCTACAAGCTGGATCTGCGCGGGCTCGCGCTCGAGGTCGAGCCCACGCGCGACGGGAAATACGTCGTGGCCGCGCCGCACTCGGAGGAGGCGGAGACGCTCACGGGCGGCAAGTGGGAGCGCTCGATCAAAAAGTGGATGACCGAACGGGTCAAGTCCACTGAGGGCGAGAGCCAGCGCGCGCTCGAGTACGGCCAGAAGTTCGTGGCCGGCGTCGTCACGGGCATCGGCCGCCTGTTCCTCGTGCTCATGGTGGCGGCCTTCATCCTCGTCGACCTCGAGCGCATCAAGGGGTTCGTGCGCTCACTCGTGCCAGAGGCCCATCAGGTCGACTACGACCGCATCGTCGTCGGCATCGACCGCGGCCTGTCCGGCGTCATCCGCGGGCAGCTCGTGATCTGCCTCATCAACGGCTTCATGACCTACGTCGGCCTGCGGCTCTTCCACGTCAAGTACCCGCTCTTGCTGGCCGGGATCGCCTCGGCGATGAGCCTCATCCCCATCTTCGGCTCGATCCTGTCGTCGGTGCCGATCGTGGCGATCGCGCTCATCTCGTCGGGTAGCTTCGACATCAGGCAAGGCCTTCTCGTGCTCGGCTGGATCTGTGGCATCCACCTGCTCGAGGCGAACGTCCTCAACCCGAAGATCATGGGCGACGCGGCCAAGATCCACCCCGTCCTCGTCGTCTTCGCGCTCATCGCGGGCGAGCACGGCTATGGCCTCGTGGGCGCGCTCTTCGCCGTGCCCGTCGCCTCGATCATCCAAACGATCTTCAGCTACTACCGCCGCCGCCGCCTCTCCCGCCTCTCGCCGGCCACTGGCTAAATAGGCGATACGATGGGGACGCGATCGGCGCCGACGATGAGCGCGGAGCAGTCGGGGACGTCACGCCAGCCGGCGCGCGCCGGCGCGGCTCGGTTCGCCTCGAGGATAACGGCGCGCACGCCCTCGTGCTGGATGCGGCGCCCGTCGCGATCGCGATCGACGCGCCCGTGGCACACGGGACAGTCCGAGATGCCCTCGACGTGCAGGTAGCGCAGCGGGTGGGTGCCGTTCGCGGCCACGAGGCAGCGGCCGTTCGTCGCGACGAGCGCAAGCTGCACCGAGGGGCTGCCGCTGCCCGTGAGCAAGCGATCGAGGAACGTCATGCTGTGGCGGAGGGCGCCGTGGACGACGGCCGGGGAAGGCGAGGGCGCGTCGAGGCTGCCGGCGTCGTGCAAGAAGGCGAGGAACAGGTGGAAGACGTGCTCGCTCGGCGACTTGCCGCGGATGTTCCGCCTCAGGAAGGCCGGCACGCTGTCGAGGAGGCGCTCACGCACGCTCTCGAAGCCCGTGGCGCTGATCTCGCCGACCGAGCCGAACAGCCACGAACGGAACCGGAACGGATCGGCGTCCTCGGCGGCCGTGCTGCCGTCGCGGTCGAATCCGACGCGGGCCACGACGGCGTCGGCGCGCAGATCCTTGATGAGCCCGTAAAGGTCGACCTCGGCGCTCTCGACGCGCGGCCGCTTCTGGAGGAGGACGTCGCCGCCCTGGACGAACCCGAGGCCCCAGCCCTCGGGCTTGTCCGCTGCCCGCGATGCGAGCGCGCTCCGGGCCGAAAACAAGGCACACGCCATGTTGTCAGGCTCGTTGCCAACGTACGCGACGAGATGACTCACGACGATTTCAAGTATACGGATCGCGAGCGGACGTGCCACCGAAACGACCTTGCAGCCAGCCGATCAGGTCCGAGATCACACGCTCGCGCTCGGGCTCGAGGTAGATTTCGTGGAAGAGGTCGTCGTACACGCGGAGCTCGACGCTCGCCCCCGCGGCGCGGGCGAAGGCAACGGACGCCGCGGCGTCGACCAGCCGGTCGTCGCCGGCGACCAGCATCAAGGTCGGGACTTTCAGCAGATGCGCCGACGCGCGCAACCGCGCCTGGGTCGCGCGCACCTCGTTGAACCAGCGCGGCGTCGCGACGTGCCGCACGAGCGGATCGTTGCGCATCTCGGCCCACAGGTCGGGATCGCGCGCGACGAGCTCGGGCCCGATCTCGTTCGACATGGCCAAAGTGGGCCACAGGGCGCCCAGCAGGGGGGAGGCCAGGCGCTTGTAAAGCGGCACCGGCATCTTGAGGGCTAGATACGGGGCTGCCGCGACCAGCGCGTCAAAGGTCCCGACGCCGCGAAGGAGATAGTCGAGGGTCACGGTCACGCCTTGGCTGTGGGCGACGACCGCGACCGGCAGGCCGGGCGAGCCCCGACGCGCCCGCTCGAGAACCATGTTGAGGTCGTCGCCGTAGTCGCTGAAGCGGCGCACGTAGCCGTGCCGCCCCTCCGAGCGGCCGTGTCCCCGGCAGTCGAAGGCGGTCACGGCAAATCCGCCGGCGGCGAGGGCGCGCGCCACGTGCCTGAACGCGCCGCAGTGGGCCGAGAAGCCGTGGACCATAACGACGGCGGCCCGGGCCGCGCCCCGCGGCGAAAAGCGCTCCGTGTGCAGCCGGAGGCCGTCGGCAGTCGTGAGGGTTTCCTCGGCGTCAGGTCCCATTGACAACGCGTACAATTCCATCTCTTTGCCTATACTCTCGCCGCGAGACACGCGACTCATGAGAATCACCGAGATCTACTCCAGCGTCCAGGGCGAGACCCAATACGCGGGCCTGCTGTGCACGCTCGTGCGCACGACGGGGTGCGACCTGCGCTGCACCTACTGCGACAGCGCGTTCGCGTTCTACGGCGGGCGCGACATGACCGTAGACGAGATCGTCACCGAGGTCGGCAAGCTGGGCGCGCCGCTCGTGCTCCTCACGGGCGGCGAGCCCATGCTGCAGAAGGACCTCCCCGCACTCGCGGCGCTCCTGCTCGAGCGCAGCTACCGCGTCATGATCGAGACCTCGGGGGCGCACGCGCTCGACGGGCTGCCCGCCGAGGTTGTCCGCATCGTCGACGTCAAAACGCCCGGGTCGGGTGAGGCCCACCGTATGCGCTGGGAATCGCTCGAGGGCCTGCGGCCGCACGACGCGGTGAAGTTCGTCCTCACGAGCGAGGCGGACTACCAGTGGGCTACCGAGGTTATCCGAAGCCGGCGGCTCGCCGACAGGACGGAGGTCCTCCTATCGCCCGTCCATGGACGCCTCGCGCCCGAAGAGCTCGTGTCGTGGATGCTGCGCGACAAGCTGCCGGCCCGCCTCAATCTCCAGATCCACAAGTACATCTGGTCGCCCGAAGCGCGCGGCGTCTGACGGAATTCCCTTAAGTTTGATCGCCCATCGGCCGAATGACGCGCGATGTGGACAATGTCGCGAAGGGCTGTGGATAAATTCCAAAGACTCCAAGAACTGGCCGTCAATACGGAACGGGGATAAAATGACGCACCTCGGCCGTGATTTCGATTGACAACGCGCGCAGCCTACTGGTAGCGTCCTGGCGCCTTTCTTGACATAGTAAGTGCCTAAGAACGTTGGGGAATCTCGCGATGTGCTCCCATTTGCCGGGAGCTCGACTTCGGAGCCCATGAACCAAGACATCGAGCACTTCGGAATCTCGCTCCGTCGGGCGCGTCAAGATCGCGCGCTGACGCTCGGAGAGATCGCCGCGTCGACCAAGGTTCCCCGCACCGCTCTCGAGCTCATCGAGGAAGGCAGCCTCGAAGGGCTGCCGGCCGATGTTTTCGTGAGGGGCTTCATCCGTTCGTACGCCCGCGCCGTCGGCATGAGCGAGCTGCAGCCGCTCGCCCAGTTCGATCGCGCGCTCCGGGCACGCACCGAGGCCGCGCGCGCCGAGTCCGCGCTGCCGGTCGTCGATCCGATGATCGCCGGCATCGCTACCGCGCAAGGGCAAGCGCAAATGGACGACGACTCCGAGGCGGCCGCGTCATCGCGCCGCGGACTCGGCCTCGCAGTCTTCGTGATCGTCCTCCTGCTCATCGCGACGATCACGCTCTCGCTCCTGCTGCGGCGCCCGCCGCCTTCGGGCGAGGGCCTGAGTGAGCTCCGGCCCGCGCCCGCCGAGCTGGTCGCGTCCCCACCTCGCACGAGCACCTGACGGCCGACGCCTGAGGCGTCTCCGTCGGATGTCAGTCGGATGTAGACTGCGCGCGTGACCGCTCACGCCACTTCCGCGATCGTCCTTCGCGCCGTGAGCTACGGCGAGTCGGATCGTGTCGTGACGCTGCTGGGGCGCACGACGGGACGCTTGTCGGCGCTCGCGCGGGGCGCGCGCAAGAGCCAGCGACGCTTCGCGGGCGGCCTCGCGCTCTGCAGCGTGGGCGACATCTCGGTGCGCGAGCGGGCCGGAGCGGAGCTGCTGACTCTCGAGAGCTTCGACGTGACCTCGAGCCATCCCAGCTTCGGCACCGACGTCGCGCGGATGGCGCACGCGGCCTACGTCGCGGAGCTGGTCACGAAGCTGTGCGCGCCCAGGCAGGTCGAGCTCGGCGTCTTCGACTGGCTCGCGACGTTTCTCGATCTGCTCGACTCCGGCGGCGCGAGCGCCGAGCGCCTGCGGGTCTTCGAGCTGGGGCTGCTCGGGCGTCTGGGCTTCGGCCCGATGGTCGCGCGCTGCGCCGTCTGCGGGGGCGAGCGCAGCGGCCCGGGGCCCGTGGACTATCGCTGGGATCCCGATCGCGGCGGCGCGGTGTGCAACGCTTGCGGGCGCGCGGGGCGGCCGATGCCGCAGGAAGTGAGGGCGACGCTCGCGCTCCTGGCCGAGACGTCGCTCGCGGACGCAACGGCCGAGGCCCTGCCGGCGGACATCAACCGGGCCTGCCGCGAGGCGCTGCTCGAGATCGTCAAGTACCACATCAGCGGTCCGCTCCATTCACTGGAATTCATAGCCAAGTTGGGCGGGCATCTGTGATTGGGCCCTCGCGCCCCGCGCTCCTCGGCATCCGCCACGTCGCGCTCTTCGTACGCGACCTGCCGGCCGCCGAACGGTTCTGGGTCGACGTCATGGGCTACGCCGTCGAGTGGCGGCCCGATCCCGACAACGTCTATCTGCGCGGCGGAAGCGATAACCTGGCCCTCCACCGGGCGGGCGTCGGCGCCCCGGTGACCGCGGGCATGCTCGACCACGTCGGTCTCGCCGTTCCGGCGCCCACGGACGTCGACGCGTGGGCGGCGCTGCTCGAGGGCCGGGGCGTCGCTTTGAAGGCCAAGCCCAAGACCCACCGCGACGGCTCCCGCTCACTCTACTTCGACGGGCCGGAAGGTCTCTTGATCCAGATCCTTCATCACGCGCCTTTGTCATCGGGACCCTAGCCTGAAAACGACT
>DATKFB010000415.1:0-4087 GCA_035544435.1 Polyangia bacterium | reverse complement strand
AGACGACGTCTGCGCGCCGTCGGGGAAGAAGCGCACGCCGCGCAAGAGGAAACCTCCCGTGATGCCCGTGGCCGCGAACATGACGTCGCCGGCCGCCAGCTCGTCGATCTCGAACACGTGCTCGACGTCGGGGATGCCCATGAGGTGGGCGCGGTCGACCTCGGCGTCGTTGCGCGGCCGCAGCACGCCTTGCATGTAGCCGTTCATGCAGCGCAGAGCGGCCGCCGCGAGCACGCCCTCGGGCGCGCCGCCCGTGCCCATGAGGACGTCGATGGCCGCGTCGGGATCGGACGTTGCGATGGCGCCCCCGACGTCGCCGTCGGTAATGAGGCGAATGCGCGCCCCCGCGGCCCGCACCTCGGCGATGAGGGCGGCGTGGCGCGGCCGATCGAGGATGACGGCCGTGAGGTCCTCGACGTCGACGCCCTTCTTGCGCGCGATGGCCGCCAGGTTCTCCGTGGGCGTACGGCGGATGTCGACGACGCCCGGGCCGATGGCGGGACCGACGGCGAGCTTCTCCATGTACGTATCGGGGGCGTTCAGGAAGCGTCCGTGCTCGGCCATGGCGACGACGGCCAGGGCGCCCGGCGCGCCGTTCGCGCACAGGTTCGTGCCCTCGAGCGGGTCGACGGCGATGTCGACGGCCGGCGAATCAGCCGAGCCGTCGCCCAGCTCCTCGCCGATGTAGAGCATGGGCGCCTCGTCGCGCTCGCCCTCGCCGATGACGACCGTGCCGCGGATGCGCAGCGAGCCAAAGGTCTCGCGCATGGCCTGCGTGGCGGCCTGGTCGGCGCCGTCGTGGTCGCCGAGGCCGACGAAGCGCGCCGACGCGAGCGCCGCCGCCTCGGTGACGCGCACCACCTCGAGCGCCAAGTTCCTGTCCATGGCGGAACTTTAGCCGCTATTTCGCAGCCCCGCCGCGACGCCGTTGATCGTGAGGTGGACGGCGCGGCGGATCTCGTCGGCGTCGCCGCGCCCGGCGCGCAGGCGGCGCAAGAGCTCGACCTGCAGGTGGTTGAGCGGGTCGATGTACGGCGTGCGGTTGCGAAGGCTGCGCACGAGCGAAGGATTTCCCTGCAGCAGCGTCTTGGCGCCTGTGATGGCGAAGACCGCCTCGCGCGTGTCGTCGTGCTCGCGCTCGATGCGCCCGAAGATGGCCGCGCGCAGGCGGCGGTCGCGCACGAGACCCGCGTAGCGCGCGGCGATGCCCATGTCGGTCTTGGCGAGCACCATCTCGAGCTTGTCGACGACGGTGCCGAAGAAGGGCCAGCGCGCGTACATGGCGCGCAGCAAGCCGAGGCGCGCGGCGCGGTCCTTGGCGAGGAAGCCGCGCACGGCCGCGCCGAAGCCGTAAAAGCCCGGCAGGCTCTGCCGGCACTGGCCCCAGCTGAAGACCCACGGGATGGCGCGCAGGTCCTCGATGCGATCGGAGCTCTTGCGGCTCGCGGGCCGGCTGCCGATGTTGAGGTCGCCGATCTCGTTGATGGGCGTGGCCTCGCGGAAATACCGGATGAAGCCGGGCGTCTCGTAAACGAGGGCGCGGTAGGCGCGAAATGCCAGCGCCGAGAGCGCCTCGAGCGTCTCGGCGAAGAGCTCGTCCTCGGCGGCGTCGCGGGCGGTCGCCGCGCCGCGCTCGTCGACGAGCGTCGCCTCGAGGGTCGCCGCGACGAGCGTCGCCAGGTTCACGCGGCCCACGGCCGGATCGCCGTACTTGCTGGCGATGACCTCTCCCTGCTCCGTCATGCGGAGCTGGCCGTTGACGCTGCCGCGCGGCTGCGCGAGCACGGCGTGGTAGCTGGGGCCGCCGCCGCGCCCCACGGTGCCGCCACGTCCGTGGAAGAGGCGCAGCCGCACGCCGTGCCGCGCGAACACGTCGACGAGCGCGCGCTCCGCCTTGTAGAGCTCCCAGTTCGAGGTGAGGAAGCCGCCGTCCTTGTTGCTGTCGGAGTAGCCGAGCATGACCTCCTGCAGGTCCCCGAGGCTCTCAAGAAGCTGCCGGTAATACGGCAGCGAGAAGAGCGCGTGCATGATGCCGCCGCAGGCGCGCAGGTCCTCGATGGTCTCGAAGAGGGGGATGATGTTGACGGCCGAGCGCGGCTCCTGCCCCGGAACGAGTAGGCCCGCCTCCTTGAGCAGCAAGGCCACCTCGAGCACGTCGCTCGGTCCCGCCGTCATCGAGATGACGTAGTTGGGGATGGCCGCCCCGCCGTAGCGCTCGTGCACGGCGGCCACCGTCTTCAAGGTCGCGAGCGCCTCGCTCGTCTCGGGGCCGTAGGTGACGTGCGGCGAGACGAGGGGGCGCGCGGGGACGAGCTCGCGCAGGAGGAGCTTCTGCCGCTCGTGCTCGTCGAGGGCGTCGTAGACGTCGACGCCCGTGGCGCGCTTCGTGATCTCCTCGACGACGCGCGCGTGCACCTCGCTGTGCTGGCGGATGTCGAGCGGCGCGAGGTGAAACCCGAATACCTCGACGGCGCGACGCAGAAGCCGCAGGCGCCCCGCGGCGAGGCGCGCGCAGCCCGAGGCGACGAGCGCGTGGTGGATGACGTCGAGATCGGCGATGAGGGCGGCCGGCGCGCCGTAGGCCGGGGCGGCGCCGACGGCGGCGCGCGGCGCAGCCACGTCGACGGCGAGGAGCTGGGCGGTCGCGGCGACGCGCGCGTAGATACCGGTGAGGGCGCGGCGGAACGGCTCCTCGCGCCGGCTCGCCGCGCGATCGGGTGAGCGCGCCGCGAGCGCGTCGAGCTCCGGCGAGGGCACGGCATACTGCGCCGCGACGCTGAGCTCGGCGCCGAGCGCGTGGATCTCGCGCAGGTAGTGCTCGAGCGCGACGGCCGCCTGCAGCTCGAGGGCGCGCGCCGTCACCTCATGCGTGACGTGCGGGTTGCCGTCGCGATCGCCGCCGATCCAGCTCGCGACGCGCAGGAAGGGCGGCAGGCGCAGCCCTGGCGCCAGCTCGTCCTCGAGCTCGGCGTAAAGGCGCGGCACGACCTCGAGGAACGTCCCGCGAAAATAGGCGAGGCCGTTGTCGATCTCGTCCTCCACCGTGGGCTTCTCGGCGCGCAGCTCGCTCGTCTTCCAGAGGATGAGCACCTCGCGACGCAGCGCCTCGTCGAGCTCGGCGTCGGCGGGACCAGCGGCGGCGCCGCGCGCGCCGAGGCACGCCCGCACGGCGCGCTGCCGATCGATGATGCTCTTGCGCTGGACCTCGGTGGGGTGGGCCGTGAGCACGGGCTCGACGCGCGACTGCTCGAAGAAGGCCTGCACGCGGCGCGCGGGAACGTTGGCGGCGCGCAGGCGCGCCCGCGCGAAGGCGAGGGTGCCGGGGGCCGGCGGCGCGTGGTGCGCCTCCAGCGCGCGCCGCACCCGATCGTGGTGCACGTCCTCGGCGACGTTCGCGAGGTGGTGGAAGTAACTGAAGGCGCGCACGACGTTCGTCGCGTCGTCCTGTCCGAGCCCGCCGATCGTCTTCTCGAGCGTGCGCAGGCTGCGTCCGTCCTGGTCGCGCCGGTAACGGATCGCGCTCTGCCGGATGCGCTCGACCAGATCGAAGACCGTCGGACCCGCCTGCTCCCGAATGGTATCGCCGAGGATGCGCCCGAGGTACCGGATGTCCTCGCGGAGCGGCAGGTCAAGATCGTGTTTCTTTTTGGTCGGTCGTCTCAAGCTGGGCCCTCGCCGAGCGGGGGGCACGCTCGCGGGAATATTAGCATTCACCGATCGTTGCGGGCCCCGGGAGTTTTGTAGTTGGCGCGGCCCCCCACCTCGTTCCATGATTCGGGCCGTATGGAGCAGATTCCCCCGAGACGGACGTCTCGAATCACCGGCGACCCTCACGCCTCTTTGTTTTCGACGGGCAATCACCCCGCCGTGGGGGATCCCGTGGCGGCCACGCGCCGCACCGAGCGCGGCACGCGCATCGCGGGCGACGTCAAGCGCGCGCTCTTCTTCGCCGTCGTCCTCGTCTTCGTCGCGATCGTCCTGTACCAGTTCGTGTCGGCGTTCTGACCGCCCACGCGACCCGACCGGGCTATTCGCGGCGCAGGCGCGAAAAGAAGCCGCGCAGGAGCGCCGCGCCCTCGGCCGCCAG
>DATKFB010000414.1:0-9543 GCA_035544435.1 Polyangia bacterium | reverse complement strand
ATCGCGAGCGCGCTCTGCGCGCGGACGAGCGCCGTCTCGGCGTTCTTGACCTGCGCCTCATTGGTGCGGAGCTCCTGCTCGGCGCGCGCGTCGTCGACGCCGTTGCCGAGGCCCGTCGCGAGCCGGGTGTGCGCGTAGTCGTAGTGGGCGGCTGAGGTCTCGCGCGCGCGGATCGTGACCTCGACCTCCCGATGCTGGAGCAGCACCGTGAGATACGCTCGTCCGACCGCCACTGCCAGCTGGCGGCGGACGTCGGCGGCGCTGGCTGTGGCGACGTCACGATTGTCGCCCGCGTGAGCGTCATTGGCCCAAGCCGTCGGCGCGACGAGCGGCACCGTGAGCGCGAGATTGCCGTTCCACTGGCTGATGGGCGTCGTCACCGTGCCCGCGAAGACGCGGGCCGAATCGATACGGACGTAGCTGCCGTTGCCTGTGAGCGTCGGCAACCACCCGGCGCGCGCCTCGCGCACCAGGGCGGACGCGCGCTCGATCTCCTGGTTGGCGACGGCGACGGAGGGGTTGGCCTTGAGCGCGCGCTCGAGCGCCTGCGCCCAAGTCACCGTGAGTAACGCCCGTCCATCTTCCATCGCCGACGCGTTCGTCGGACCGTCGGCGCGCGCTACGGACGTGATCAAGACGAGCGCGAGGGGTAACGCGCGACGGGTGGCGCCCATCACTCCACCGCCGTGAGGTGAGGGGGCCGCACCTCGCCGCTCGCGGCGGCACCGTCGTGAGACGCGGGCTCGTCCGAGATACGGGCCCGCGGGCCGCCCTTGCCAGCGAGGCGCTCCATAAAGACGAACAACGCAGGCACGAGGAAGATGCCGAGCGCCGTCGCGGCGAGCATGCCGGTTACCACGGTCGTGCCGAGCATGCGGCGCGCCGCCGCGCCCGCGCCCGCGGCGCCCCACAGCGGCAGGCACCCGAAGATGAACGCGAAGGACGTCATGAGGATCGGGCGCAGACGCAGGCGCGCGCCCTCGAGCGCGGCGTCGATGAGCGTTCGCCCCGCCTCGAGACGCCCCTTTGCGAACTCGACGATGAGGATCGCGTTCTTCGCGGTAAGACCGACGAGCATGACGAGGCCGATCTGCGCGTAGATGTTGCTGTCGAAGTGCCGCGCGAGGAGACCGAGGAAAGCGCCGAGCACGGCGACCGGCGTGCTCAGCAGGACGCTGAAGGGCAACGACCAGCTCTCGTAGAGCGCGGCGAGGATGAGAAACACGAAGACCAGCGACAGGCCGAGGACCTTCGTCGTGCCGCCCTGCGCGACCTTCTCTTGATATGAGAGGGCGTTCCACGCATAGCTCATCTCGGGCGGCAGCGTCTGCGCGGCGACCTCCTCGAGCGCGGCCAATGCCTGGCCCGAGCTGTAGCCGGGCGCCGCCGCGCCGATGATCTCGGCCGATCGGAATAGGTTGAAGCGGACCGTGTACTCGGGGCCCGTCGTCGTCGTCACACGCACGAAGGCCGACAGCGGGACCATCTCGCCCTTGAGGTTGCGGACATAGAAGTCCTTGAGGTTGTCCGGCCCCTGTCTATAGCGCGGCTCGGCCTGCACGAACACCTTCCACTGGCGCGAGAAGCGCGTGAAGTCGTTGACGTACGCACCGCCCATGAAGGCCTGGAGCGCGGCGTAGACGTCGGCGATGGGCACGCCCTGCTTCATGACCTTCTCCTTATCGACCTCCGCGTAGATCTGCGGCACCGACGGCGAGAAGTTCGGGTTGATGTTCTGCAGCTCGGGCCGCTTGCGGGCGGCGTCGACGAAGCGCTTGACGTTCTCGGCGAGGAACTTCACGGTGCCTCCGCTGCGATCCTGGATGAACATGCTGAACCCGCCCGCGGCGCTTATGCCGGGGATCGCGGGCGGCAGCAGCGCGAAGACGCGCGCCTCCAGGATCTTCGCGAACTCGGCGTTGAGCTTGCCGACGATGGCCTTGGCCGTGAGGTCGGGGCGCGCACGGTCGTCCCACGGCCGAAAGCCGATGAAGGCTGTGCCCGCGTAGCTCGCGGCTGAGCGCGTGAAGAAGCTGTAGCCGGCGATCGTGTTGTACGTGCGGACGCCCTCGGTGCGGCCGAGGATCGCCTCGACCTTCTTGAAGACGGCCTTGGTGCGCTGCAGGGACGCGGCGTCCGGGAGCTGCACGCCGATGAGCGCATAGCCGTTATCCTCGTCGGGAAGGAACCCCGTAGGCAGCTTGCGGCCGATGAGCGCCGAGGCGCCCGCGACGACCGCGAGCAGCACGAGGGGGATCGCGACCTTGCGCACGAGGCGCGCGTTCGTGCGCACATAGCCGTCGGTGGCGCGCTCGAAGAGGCGGTTGAACGCGCGGCCGAGGCGGCCGAGCGCCGTCGTGGGCTCGCGACGCGGACGCAGCAGCAGCGCGGCGAGCGCGGGGCTGAGCGTGAGCGCGTTGAACGCCGAGATCAGCACCGAAACGGCGATCGTGAGCGCGAACTGTTGATAGAGGCGGCCCGTGATGCCCGACAGGAACGCCACTGGGACGAAGACGGCCGCGAGGATGAGCGCGATGCCGATGACGGGCGCCTGCACCTCCGACATCGCCTTCACGGTCGCTTCGCGCGGCGCCATGCCCTCCTCGATGTGGTGCTCCACGGCCTCGACCACGACGATGGCGTCGTCGACGACGAGGCCGATCGCGAGCACGAGCGCGAACAGCGACAGCGTATTGATCGAGAAGCCGAGGAATGGAAAGACGATGAACACACCTACGAGCGACACGGGCACGGTGAGCAGAGGGATGAGCGTCGCGCGCCAGCTCTGCAGGAATATGAACACGACGAGCACGACGAGCCCGATGGCCTCGGCGAGCGTGATGAGGATCTCCTTGATGCCCGCCTTCACGGGCGCCGTCGTGTCGAGCGAGACCTGGTAGTCCATGCCGGGCGGGAAGTGCTTTTTCAGATCCTCCATCGTCGCGCGCACGGCCGACGCGACGTCGAGGGCGTTGGAGCCCGGGAGCTGGAACGCCGCGATGACGCCTGCGGGCTGCCCGTTGAAGGCACCCTCCTGCGCGTAGTTCAGCGAGCCCATCTCGATGCGCGCGACGTCGCTCACGCGCACGAGCGATCCGTCGGGGTTGGCGCGCACGACGACGGCGCCGAACTCCTCGGGCGTCACGAGGCGGCCCTGCGCGCGCACTGTGTAGGTGAACTGCTGGCCCGCGGGCGCCGGCTCGCCGCCTACCTGGCCAGCGGGGTTGACGACGTTCTGCGCCCGCACGGCATTCTGCACGTCAGTCACGGTGAGGCCGAGGCGGGCGAGCACGTCGGGCTTGAGCCACACGCGCATGGCGTAGTCGGACGCGCCGAGGTTGCGGATGTCGCCCACGCCTTTGATGCGGAGAAGGGCGTCGTTGATGTTGATCGTCGCGTAGTTCGTTAGAAATGAGGCGTCGTAGCGTCCGTCGGGCGAGTAGAGCGACACGACGATGAGCGGGAAAGCGAGCGACTTCTTGATCGTGACGCCGAAGTTCTTAACATCGTTGGGCAGAAACGTCTGCGCCTGCGAGAAGCGGTTTTGTACGAGCACGTTATCGATATCGATGTTCGTACCGACGTCGAACGTCACCTGCTGCGTCATGGTGCCGTCGTTGGCGTTCGTCGACTGAATGTAGAGCATGTTGTCGACGCCGTTGACCTGCTGCTCGATGGGCGTCGCCACCGACTGCTCGATCGTCTGCGCGTCGGCGCCGGTGAAGGTCGTTGTGAGGATGATCTGCGGCGGAATGATCTGCGGAAACTGCGCGATGGGCAGGCCCACGAGAGACACGACGCCGAGGAGCACCGTCAAGATCGCGATGACAATCGCGACGATGGGGCGACGGATGAAGAACGAAGAGATCACGGCACCTCCTCAATGACGCTCGGCCGACGCGGCGGGCGCTGGCGGCGTCGGATCGACGATGACCGTCGCGCCGTCGGTGGCCTTTTGCACGCCGTCGAGGACGACGCGGTCGCCGACAGCGACGCCCGACGTGATGATGCGCAACGCGCCCGCCGCCGGACCGACCTCAACGCGGTGGAGCTTCACCTTGCCGTCGCCGCCCACGACGGCGAGCGAATAGGTGCCCTGGACCTGGATGAGAGACGCATCGGGCACGACGAGGGACTGGGCTCCCACGTCACGCCGCCGCATGCGCACACGGCCGAACTGCCCGGGCCGCAGGACGCCGTCGTGGTTCGGGAACAGCGCCTGCAGCTCGATCGTGCCCGTCGTCGCGTCGACCTGACGGTTGACGGCGACGATCACGCCCCGGTGCGCGTAGACGGAGCCGTCGGCGAGCACGAGCTCGAGGCCGTCGTCGAGCCCCTGTCCGGCGTCCATCTTCTTGAACTGCGCCTCGGCCCACCCCCGATCGCGTGCGTCGAGCTGCTTGAGACGCTCAGCCGCCTTGACGTAGTCGACCTCGCTCATGGGGAAGTTCACGCGGATGGGATCGACCTCGGACACGGTCGTCAGTAACGTCGGGGCGTCCTGGCCCACGAGGTTCCCCACGCGCATCTGGGCAAGCCCCGCGATCCCCGTCACGGGCGAACGGATCTCCGTGTATGAGAGGTTGAGCTCGGCCTGTCGAAGCTGCGCGCCAGCGGCCTTCACCTGGTCGTTCGCATCGCGCGCCGAGGCCTCGGCATCCTCGAGCTCCTGTCGGCTCACGACGCGCGCCGCCCCCAGATCCTGGCGCCGCTCCAACTGCGCCTTGTTGTGCGCGGCAGTCGTCTGGGCGCGCGCGACGGCGGCCTTCGCGGCGTCGAGCGCGGCGACGAACTCGGCGCGGTCGATTACAAACAGCAGCTGGCCCTGCCTGACGGTCGCGCCGTCCTTGTACTTCTGCGCCTGCAGGACGCCACGCACGCGCGCGCGGATCTCGGCGTTCACGTAGCCATCGAGGTTGCCGACGGCCTCGAGGGACAGGTTGACGTCTCGCCGCGCGACCTCGGCGACGGTCACGTGGGCGGTGGGTGCTGGCGGCTTGGCCTTGGTGTCGTCGCAGCCCGCGGCGGCCCAAGCGAGCGCGAGCGCCCCGATCGCGAGCCGCGCGCGGCGCTCGAGTGTCATGGAGAGTCTCAACCATCCAATGATTGACAACACAACGATTCCTTCTATCATGAATTCGTGGCCGAGCGAGAGCTATCCGCCTATCGCCTCGCGAAGCTGATCAAGAAGGCGCGCCGGCAGGTGGCGAACGCCATCCGCGCCGAGCTTGAGCCCATCGGGGTGTCGATGCCCGTCGTGCAGCTCATGAAGCTCGCAATATCCGGTGGGGACCTGAGCCAGATCGAGGTCGCGGAAGAGATCGAGCTCGAGCCGGGGGCACTCTGCCGCCTCCTTGGCGATCTCGAGGAGCAGAAGCTCGTCACGAGGCGCCGCGATCCCGACGACAAGCGACGGGTCCTCGTCGCTGCGACGGCCTCGGGATCGTCGCTCCTCTCGCGCGCGCGGCCGCGGGTCCTCGCGGGCGTCGACGCCATGTTCTCCCGCCTCACGCGGGCCGAGCAGGGCGCGCTCTGCCGCCTTCTCGAGAAGCTCACGCGCACCGAAGCCGAGCCCCAGCGCCGCGCCCCGGTCGTCGGCCGCGCGCGGCGGAGGCAAAAGGAACCTCAGCCATGAGCGACGGCGACGGGGTCGCCGACCATCACGAACAGCGGGGGCACGAGGAACACGCCGAGCAAGGGTCGCGGGCAGCATCCCGGATACGACGGCGGCTCCCAACATCTGCCGGGCCGCAGCTCCCGCGGCCTTTGCGACCCAGAGGGGCACGCAGCCGAATGCGAAGGCGAAGCAGGTCATCAGGATTGGCCGGAGGCGCAGGCGCGTCCCCTCCCGTACAGCAAGCGCCGGGCCTGCGGAAGCATGTGAATGGAATCCCGACCTTAGGGTGCTTGATCCGTCGCCGAGCTGGCAGGATGTCGCCAATGACGAAATGCTAGACAATCCCGTATTCGCTATCCGATTCGATATTGCCCTCCGTCCACGACGATGGCCTGACCGGTGATGAACGAGGCGTCGTCGCTGGTCAGGAAGAGAACCGCACCGGTGATGTCCCGCGGCTCTGCGAGGCGCTTGATGGCCTGCTGCCCCCACGTGTCGCGCTTCTGCTCCTCTGTCTGTCCGGCGGTCGCCGGCGTGTTGGTCAGACCCGGAAGGACAGCGTTGGCGGTGACGCCGTCGTCGGCGACGTCGTTCGCCAAGCCTCTCATGAAGCCAACAATCGCCATCTTCGAGGCGATGTAGTGGCTCATCCCTGGGATCGCCAGGCCGACCATGTTCGATGAGATCCCGACGAACCGGCCCCAGCCGTTCTTCCTCATGGCGGGCAGGAAGACCTTCGCGCTCAGAAAGTGCGAGTCCAGGTTCGTGGCCATCGTCTTGCGCCATGTCGAAAAATCGAGGTCATCGATGCGGCGATTGGGAAAGAAGCCGGCGTTGTTGACGACGATGTCGACGGGGCCGAGCTCGGTGCCCTTGTCGGCGACGAGACGCCAGTCGTCCTCCCTCGACACGTCGAGTTGAAGGGCATGCGCCGTCGGTCCGATCCGGCGGACGGTCTCGTGGGGAGCGGCCAGATCGGTGGCGAGCACTCGGGCGCCGCGCTCAGCGAGCGCCATCGCGATGGCCTGACCGAGGCCCTGTGCGGCCCCGGTCACCAGGGCCACTCGTCCTTCGTGCGTTCGTCCTGAAGTTGTCATCGGTCTCCCAAGCGTTGGTCTGCGCCCGACGCCTCGACGGACGCGCCAACGACGCGCGTGGTGGTCACGAGCAAGGGCAGATCGAAGTCCGGTCCGCGGCCGAGGAAGAAGGTCGCGAGGATGGCGGGGGCCCAGTCGCGGACGGGCACGTGCCGCGGCGCTGGAGTGGCAGCGCGCCGGGCGCGCCGCTTGACCAAAGTCCTCTTGGTACCCGCCTTCGTCCCGTGGGCGTTGTCGTTGGCGCTGTCTTCGTTCGTGTGGTGTCGCGTTCTCATGTTCGGATCCCGGATCTCGCCCTTCGTGTAGCAAGCGCAGGACCAAGGAGCCCCCTTTCTTGAGCGGCGAGAGCTCAGGGCGTTGGTCCAAGTGGGCGCGATCGAGCGCCGCGAATTCGGCACGCCGCCGAATCGGCGGCAGCCTTGAGTGAGGGCGATGTTGCCGTTGACGTGTCGAGGGACCTCGGTAAGCCTTCGGTCGAATGCTGGCCGATCTGCTCGAGGAGCTGAGTCCCGAATTGATCCGAGAGGTGAGGGAGCGCTCGGCGCTCGTGCCCCACGCGAATCGTTCCCCAGACGACCTCGTATCCGCGATGCTCGCCGTGCTCACGGCGTCCTTGGGGAAGGGCCACCTCGATGCGTCGCCGCTTGGCAGGGTTCCTGGGCTCAGCGCCGATGTCGAGTCGTTCCGGACGACGGCGCGTCTGCTCGAGGATGCGGTGTACGAGGCGCTCGAAAAGCGCGAGGCGATCCCGCTGCGCGAAGCGCGCATTCTCGGCGCGTGGGCCGCTGCGCTGTCCGAACGCGCGCTTCGTGTGGAAAACCGACGCTTCGCGGCCATGCTCGACGCGCTCCCCGACCAACTGTTCATCCAGGATGCCGAGGGTCGCTACGTTTACCTCAACCGCACGACGGCGGAGGTCGTCAGCGCCATCAGCGGAAAATCGGGCAAGGACCTCATTGGTTTCAATATCAACGACCTCGACCTGGGTGACGAGATTCACGGCTACCTGCGCGGGCTACACGCGCGGGTGCTTCGCGGCGAGCTGATCACCGAGGAGTTCGAGTTTCGGCTGCCGGCGATGGCCGGCAAGGCGTGGCGCGAACATCACGTCGCACCTCTCTTCGACGAAGAAGGACGCGTCGAGGTGGTGGCCATCGCGAGCCGCGACATTCAGGCGCGCAAGACCGCCGAAGCCGAGGCCAAGCGCGCTCAAGCGGAGCTGGCCCAAGCGGTGACATTCCGCGAGCAGGTCATGGCCACGCTGAGCCACGACCTGCGCAACCCGCTCAGCTCCGTCCTGAGCTTGGCCGAGCAGCTCAAGCGGAAGGAGGTTCCGGATCGCGTCCGCGAAGGCCTCACGCACATCGAGCGCGCCGCTCAGCGGATGAACGAGATGATCGGCACGCTCCTGGATGCCACGCAGCTCCGTTTCCGGGGGGGGCCGCAACTGCATCGGTCCGCCGTCGCGCTGGATATGATCACCCGTGGGGTGATCGAAGAGCTGCGCGCCGTGCATCCGGGCCGCGACATCGAGTTTTCGACCAGTGGCGATGTAAGCGGTCGGTGGGACCCCGGACGGATCGCACAGGTGGTGTCGAACCTCATCGGCAACGCGATCGAGCACGGCCCGAGTGGCGCGCCGGTGCGCGTGCGACTCGCGCGACACGAGAGCGAAGTCCTGCTAGACGTCAACAACCGCGGGCCGACGATACCGCCGGAGCACATCGAGCACCTCTTCGACGCGTTCTGGCAGCCACCTGGCGACGGCCTGACTCGCCGAGGCGGCCTTGGGCTCGGACTGTTCATCGTGCGAGAGATCGTGCGCGCGCATGGCGGCGCCGTCGACGTGCGCTCCACCGACGGATCGACGACGTTCACCGTCCGACTGCCGCCGGGAGCCGGAGCGTAGAGGTCCCGTCTTCCGCCGCGGCAGAACGAAAAGAGCCCGCGCGGCGAGCGTCTCGCCGCGCGGGCTCCGAGGGTCCGTCCACGTGCGACTCAGAACTCGTACCCCACCGTCGCACCCGCCGACCAGTTCTGGAGATCGAGGTGATCGCCATTCGTCGTCGGCACGAGCTTGTTGACCTCCGCCCGGTAGGTGAATCTGGCGTCGGCGAGGAAATGGTCGTACGAGACGCTCGCGCCCGCGCCGAAAGGAACGACGAAAGCGTCAGCGTTGTTCTTGACGCCGCTCATGTTCGGTCCGTCGTTCCTGACGATCTGGTAGTGAGACCAGCCGGCGCCCCCGAACACGTAAGGCGTCAGCAGCGTGCTGCTGAGCCGCAGAGGCAGATTGCCGCGCACGACCGCCTCGGCACCGTTGCCGAGGAGGGCGGCGTTGTTCGAGACGCCGGCTGCTTTGATGTCGCGGGCGCTGCCGACGTAAGCGAGCTCGGCGCCGACGTAGCTGCGGGTGCCGAGGATGGCGCGGGCATCCCAGTAGCCGCCCGTGCCGAACGTGTCGCGCGCGCTCTGGCGCGTGAAACCCGTCACGCCGCCACCGAGCTGCATGGCGAGGCCGGTCGGAATGACTGGGGCGTCCGTGACTACGCCCGAGCGGTGGACCGACGTGCTGCCCTCGTCGCTCGTCTGGGCAAGCGCGACGCGGCCCGAAAGGGCGGCAAAAGTAGTGATCGCGAGAATCGTCTGCGTTTTCATGATGTGTCCTTTCGTAATCGTTGTCGTCGCTTCATTGTGCGGCGATGTAGACCCTCTCTGCGAAGTGCGTGCCGACTGAGCCCAGCCCGAAGGTGCAGCGTTTCGCGCCGAGATCGAGAAGATCGATGGCCACGACGCCGTGCGCCCGGCGGGGTGCCGACCAATCGGCGG
>DATKFB010000413.1:0-2419 GCA_035544435.1 Polyangia bacterium | reverse complement strand
GCCCGAGGGCGCGCTCTTCCTGGCCGGGCCCTCGAGCCTGGCCGTGGTCGCCAACGGGTCGCCCACGACGTTCCTCGACCACATCGACAACCCTTCGGCCCCGACCTTCAGCCCCGACGGACAGCGGCTCGCGTTCATCATGAGTGCCCGGGCTACGCAAAGCCCGACTGCTACGCAAAGTACTCCCCAGATCTACGTCGTCAACCGAGACGGAAGCGGCCTCAAGCCGCTCACCAATACTGACTTGGTGTTCGAGTCGCTGAGTTGGGGCCCCGACCCCGAATTGTTGGTGGCCTGCCACCGGACGATAGATACGAACGACCACATGGTCCTCGTGAGGATGGACGGTTCGCTCGCGCCCGTGCTCGACGAGTTCGGCTACGACATGCGAATCCAGGCCGACCGAGTCTTCTGGAGGAATTAAGTTTCCGTCCCCAAACTGAAACCCGCAGGTGCCTAAGAACGGGTACGTCAATCGGAGGTGACGGTGGGCGGCTGATAGCACGCGCTATGACAACTTATCGGCTAGGTCCGCGCCTCCCAGCCTCGTTCGCTTGGAGTTTGGAGTTGACCCGATCCGATGGACGGTTTCGTTACGCTGCCTGGTTCACGGAATGTATCAGCTCGAACTCCACGGATACCCGAGCTCGCGCTGATGCCGAATCGCGAGGATCCGGACCTCGGCCCGGGTTGCCACGAATCGATAGAGGGCGACATAGCCGGTCCGGCCGAAAGAGATCACGAGCTCGCGCAACTCGCCCTCGACGACGCGCCCGACGAACGGGTGATGAGCCAAGAGCTCGACGGCTTCCCGAATCGCAGAGGCCGCCGCCCTAGCCGCACCGGGCTCCTGGGCTGCCAGATGCGTGAAGGCACGTTCCAAGTTCGCGAGGGCGTTCGGTGCGTAGACTACCTTCGCCAAGGTTTGGGCCGTCGGCTACCCTTTCCTGCCGCGAGACGATCGAGCCACGCGTGAACGTCGGAGGCGGCATAGACCGCGCCACCGCGGCCGATGGCCCGATCGGCCAGCATGGCCTCCTTCACGAAGTCGCGCATCCGCTCCTCGTAGGACGTATGGCGCTCGATCGCTTCCAGCATGAGACTATGCGCCGAACGTCCGCTGAGCTTCGCGAGCGCCGCTACGCGGGACCGTAGGGGGGGCGGCAATTTCAGGCTAGTGGTCGTAGGCATGTTCATTCCTTCGGACGTGAGTAACACCAGGGTAACACCTAACGAGCCGCCGGACAATCTCCTTCCCGATCGACAATCCGGTCAGGAATATTCGGTCTCGCGCGCATTCGCCTGCCGACGCGCCGCGCCGTCGAGCGTTAGTCGGCTCCGCATCACGCTGCTCGTGGACGACTTACGTCCGTGCAGCGTTTACCGCCGACCAAGCCCGTTTTCGAAAGTCCGATAACACGCGTTCAGGTAACCGCGGGCCCCTCCCAGACCCGCCCAAGGGCCCCGTTTCCACGGCGATTGCGCGACCGGCCTACGGGCCGGTCGGCCGGGCGTGTAGATTAATGGGCGCATGATCGAGGTCGGTCAGACCGTGGGGAACTATCGCGTCCTCGAGAAGATCGCCCAGGGCGGCAAGGGCGACGTCTACCTGGCCGAGCACCCCGTCATCGGACGTAAGGCGGCGCTGAAGGTCATTCACCCGCAGCACGCGCGCAACGTCGACGTCGTGGCCCGCTTCGTCAACGAGGCGTCAGCCCTCAGCCGCATCGGCCACGAGCACATCGTCGAGGTCACGGACTTCGGGCGCACGCCCGCCGGCGACTTCTACATCATCATGGAGTACCTCAAGGGCCGCTCGCTGGCGGACCTCATCGTCGCAGAGGCGCCGTTCGCGCCGGCGCGAGCGCTGGAGCTGGCGGTCCAGA
This sequence comes from Polyangia bacterium, assembly GCA_035544435.1. Classification (GTDB taxonomy): domain Bacteria; phylum Myxococcota_A; class Polyangia; order Fen-1088; family Fen-1088; genus DASZFV01. The sequence goes on along the minus strand of DATKFB010000413.1, from coordinate 533 downwards.
TCGCCGACGCGCTGGCCGCCTCACACGCCCAGGGCGTCATCCACCGCGACCTCAAGCCCGAGAACGTCTTCCTCGTGACGCGCGGCAGGGAGCCCGACTTCGTCAAGGTGCTGGACTTCGGATTGGCCAAGCTCCTCCACGACGACGGCGCCGCACCGCACGAGACGCGCGCGGGCGTGGTCATGGGCACGCCCTACTACATGGCGCCCGAGCAGTGCGTGGGCGCGCGCGAACTGGACGGGCGCGCCGACGTCTACGCGCTGGGCGTCGTCCTGTTCGAGATGCTCACGGGGAAGCTCCCGTTCGGCGGCGACAGCGACGGCGAGGTGCTCATGAAGCAGATGACATTTCCGCCGCCCGCGGCACGCAGCCTCGTCCCCGACGTCCCTGCAGCGCTGGACGCAATTGTGCGCCGCGCGCTGGCCAAGGCGCCCGCCGACCGGTTCCCGAGCATGGCGGCGCTCGGAGAGGCGCTCCTGGTGCCGGGTGGGCACGTGCCGCCCTTCGCGACGCGCGCCGACGAGAACGCGTCC
>DATKFB010000412.1:0-3847 GCA_035544435.1 Polyangia bacterium | reverse complement strand
GTATAGCGCGCGCGCGTCGAGGCCGACGGCGCGCGCGAGCCGCGGGTCGAGCTCGCCGACCAATCCGATGGGTTTGCCAACGGGCTGGCCGCCCGCGAGGATGTCGGCGCCCGCGCCCGGGTGAAGCGGACGGCCTTCGGGGCGGGCGCGAAAGACGGGAGCGGCGACGCCGAGCGCGCGCAGGAGCTCCGCCGATGCGCGCTTGGCGTCGTAGAAATCGAGCGGCTCGCCCGGCTTGAGCCAGCCCGCGCGGCGCCCGAGCCAGATCGCCGCCGCGTACACCGGCTCCTGGGGCGCCTCCTTGGCGTCCTTGTTGAGCGCGCGGCGCACGACGGGTCCGATCTCGAACAGCCCGATGTCGTTGATGCCGCGCGCCAGGTTGCGCTTGGCCGCGTAGACGAGACCCGGCAGCAACGAGGTGCGCATAACCTCGTAGTCCGCCGAGATGGGATTCTTGACGACGATGCCGTCGGCGAGCGGATCTTCTTTCTCCGCGCCCTCGGCGAGCGCCGTGAGCCAGGCGCGCGGCACGAAGGCCCACGTCGCGGCCTCGTGCAGGCCCAGCGCCGCGAGCGCGTCGCGGGCCCGATCGGCCAGCGCCTCGGGGCTGGGCTCGGGTGCGCGGCGACCGGCGGGCAAGCGCGCGGGCACGCGATCGTAGCCGTGCAGGCGCATGACCTCCTCGACGAGGTCTTCTTCGATCGTGATGTCTGGGCGAAACGTCGGCACCGTGGCCGTGACGGACTCGTCGCCGGGGGTCACGGGCGCCGTCTCGATCTCGACGGACTGAAGGTGCCGCGCCGCCTGGTCGAGCGGGATGTCGAAGCCGGCCAGCCGACGCAGCCCCACCATCGACAGCGAAACGACGCGCGGCTCGGGAACGCGCGGGTGGCGATCGACGGCGTCGCCCGCGAGCGTGCCGCCTCCGAGACGCGCGAGCAGCGCCGCCGCGCGCGCGCACGCGTACGGCAGCCCGTTGGCGTCGACGCCGCGCTCGAAGCGGTGCGACGCCTCGGAGTGCAGCCCGAGCCGCTTGGCGGTGCGCCGCACGGCGCGGGGTTCGAACGTCGCGGCCTCGAGGAGCACGGCGGTCGTCGCCTCCGAGACCTCGCTGCCGGCGCCGCCCATGACGCCCGCGAGCGCGATCGGTCCTCTATCGTCGGCGATGACGACGTCGTTCTCCTGCAGCGGCCGATCCGCGCCGTCGAGCGTCGTCATGCGCTCCGCGCGCGCGGCGCGGCGGACGTGGATGTCGCCCGACAGCTTGGCGAGGTCGAACGCGTGCAGCGGATGGCCGGTCTCGAGCATGACGTAGTTGGTGACGTCGACGAGATTCGACACGGGGCGCACGCCGCAGGCCGCGAGGCGGACGCGCATGGCCACGGGGCTCGGCGCCACGCGCACGCCGGTCACGAGGCGCGCCAAATAGCGCGGGCACGCCCCGGGGTCGCGAATGTCGACGTCGATGCCCCGCCCTGGTGGGAAAGGCCCCTGCGGCGCGGCGTCCAGCGCAGGGAGGCGCCATCGCGTCTCGAAGAGCGCCGCGACCTCGCGCGAGATCCCGGCGTGCGACAGCGCGTCCGGCCGGTTCGGCGTGACGTTGACCTCGAGGATCTCGTCGAGGACGCCGAGCTGGCTCGCGACCTCGGCGCCGAGCGGAGCGTCAAGCGCATCGGATGACAGAACCAAGATTCCGTCTCCTCCCTCGCCGATGCCGATCTCGAGCTCGCTGCAGAGCATGCCCGGCGACGACACGCCCCGGACGTCCTTGCGCTCGAGCGTGCGCCCGCCCGGGAGACGCGCCCCCGGCGGCGCCCACGCCACGCGCCCGCCGGGCGCCGGGACGTTGGGCGCGCCGCACACGACATCCTCCTCGCCCGCTCCCGCGCGCACGCGCACGATCGACAGCTTGTCCGAGGCCGGGTGCGATCTCCGCGCGACGACCTCGGCGACGACGACGCCGCCGAGCTCGCGGCCGCGGCGCTCGATCGACTCGACCTCGAGCCCAGCGAGCGTGAGCCGCGCCGCCACGGCGTCGGCCGTCACGCCAGGCGGCAGCTCGACGAGCTCGCGCAGCCAGTTGAAGGAGATCTTCATCGTCGTGGGCTCATGTCACCAGAATTGCGCGAGGAAGCGCGTGTCGTTTTCGTAGAACGCCCGCAGGTCGTCGACGCCGTACTTGAGCATGGCCATGCGCGACAGGCCCATGCCGAAGGCGAAGCCCGAGACGACCTTCGGGTCGTAGCCGACGGCCTTGAAGACGTTCGGGTGCACCATCCCGGAGCCGCCGATCTCGATCCACCCGCTGCCCTTGCAGAGCTTGCACGCACGGCCCACGGCCTCGGGGCTCTTCGACGGCCCCGCGAGCGCCATTCCGCTGCCCTCGCACAGGTAGCACGCGGCGTCGACCTCGGCGGACGGCTCTGTGAACGGGAAGTAGCTCGGCCGGAGGCGCACGCCGAGCTTCGGCCCGAAGAAGCGCTGGACGAAGTGCAGCAGCGTGCCCTTGAGGTCGGCGAACGAGACGCCCTCGTCGACGAGCAGGCACTCGAGCTGGGGAAACATTGGCGTGTGCGTGGCGTCGTCGTCGCGGCGGAAGACGTTGCCAGGCGCGACGATGCGCACGGGCGGAGGGCCGGCCAGCATGGTGCGGATCTGCACGGGCGAGGTGTGCGAGCGCAGGATGCGTCCCCCCTCGACGAAGAAGGTGTCCTGCATGTCGCGCGCGGGGTGATCGGCGGGCGTGTTGAGCGCGTCGAAGTTGTTCCACTCCGTCTCGATCCACGGCCCCGTGCGCACCTCGAAGCCGAGGCCGAGGAAGATCTGCTCGATCTCGCGCCGCACGAGCGTGAGCGGGTGCAGCGTGCCGAGGCGCGGGCCGCGGCCCGGCAGCGTGACGTCGAGGACGCGCGCGAGATCGGCGCCCAGCGCCGCCTCGGCGAGCGCCGCGAGGCGCGCGCCCACGGCGGCCTCGATGCTGCCCTTGGCGCGGTTGGCAGCCTCTCCCACGGCGGGACGATCCTCGGCCGGCAGCCGGCCGAGCGCCTTCATGGGTTCGGCGAGGCGCCCCTTCTTACCGAGGTACCGCGCCTGCGCCGCGCGGATCTCCTGCTCGGTCGCGAGCCCCCCGAGCTCCGTCACGAGCTCGGCCGCGAGCCGATCGAGCTCGGCGATGATCGCAGCTGCGCCAGCGCTGGGCATGGCCCTCGTCTCTCTCGTCCGCCTTCTAGCCTTCTAATGCCTTCGCGTGACGCCGTCGCGTAGCGCGCTGGGCCGCGGGGCCGGCGCGCCGCTAGGCCGCCGACGCCTGCGCGGTCTCGACGACCTTCTTGAAGGCGCCCGGGTCGCTGATCGCGAGATCCGAGAGGATTTTGCGGTCGAGGGCGATGTTGGCCTTGTCGAGCGCGGCGATGAGCCGCGAGTAAGACACGCCGAGATCACGCGCGGCCGCGTTGATGCGCACGATCCAAAGGCCGCGGAAGTCCGGTTTGCGCTTGCGCCGGTGGAACAGCGCGTACCGCCACTTGCGGTGGACGGCCTCTACGGCGGCCTTCCAGAGCTTGGACCGCCCGCCGCGAAAGCCCTTCGCGTGCTTCTTGATGCGGTTCCGCCGATGCCGAGACTTGTATCCACCTTTAGCGCGAGGCATGTCCCAATCCCTTGTTCCGTGGTTCTTCTTTAGAGCGGGTCCGCGACACCGCTAGGCGTATGGAAGCATCGCCTTGATCTGATGCTCCTGCGTCTTGCTGACGTAGGCGCCCCGGCGCAAGCGGCGCTTCGCCGCCGACGTCTTGTGCGTGAGGCAGTGGCGGAGATACGCCCTCTTGCGCTTCACGCGACCGTTGGC
>DATKFB010000411.1:0-7218 GCA_035544435.1 Polyangia bacterium | reverse complement strand
GCGGAGGCGCAGCTCGTCGATGGCGACAAAGTCGAGATCGTGGCCTTTGTCGGCGGGGGCTCTGGCGCGCCCCCGGCCGCCGGCGGCGTGGCGGCCGACGGCGACCCCCTCGTCATCGGGGGAAGGACCTTCACGTCGCGGCTCCTCGTCGGGACGGGCAAGTACGCGACGATCGAGCAGGGCCGCGAGGCCATCTTGCGCTCGGGCGCCGAGATCGTCACGGTCGCGCTCCGGCGCGTCGACATGACGCCGGGCAAGCCCAACGTCCTCGACACGATCGACCGCAAGCGCCACACGCTGCTGCCCAACACGGCGGGCTGCTATACGGCCGACGAGGCCATTCGCACCTGCCGCCTCGCGCGCGAGCTCGGCATGGCAGACATGGTCAAGCTCGAGGTCATCGGCGACGCGCGCACGCTTTTCCCGGACGGCGCCGCGACCCTCGAGGCCGCGCGCATCCTCGTCAAGGACGGCTTCACCGTCCTTCCTTACTGCATGGACGACCCGGTGCTCGCCAAGAAGCTCGCCGACGTGGGCTGCGCCGCCGTCATGCCGCTCGCGGCCCCGATCGGCTCGGGCCTCGGCATACGCAACCCCTACAATCTCCGCATCATTCTCGAGCTGCTCGAGCCGGCCAAGGTGCCCGTCATCGTCGATGCCGGCGTGGGGACGGCCAGCGACGCCGCCGTCGCCCTCGAGCTCGGCTGCGACGGCGTGCTCATGAACACCGCCATCGCGGGCGCGCGCGATCCGCTCATGATGGCCGAGGCCATGCGCGACGCCGTCATCGCGGGCCGCAAGGCGTTCCGCGCCGGCCGCATCCCACGCAAGCTCTACGCGTCCGCCTCGTCGCCCCTCGACGGCCTCATCGAATAGGGCGCCGTCCGTGCCCGGCGCCGTCCCCCGGCTCTATCTCGTCACGGACCGCCACGCGACGGCGGGGCGTCCGTTGGCCGAGGTCGTGCGGGCGGCCCTCGCGGCCGTGCCCCTCGAGGCCCGCGGCGCCGTGGTCGTGCAGCTGCGCGAAAAGGATCTCCCCGGGCGCGCGCTCTTCGAGCTCGCCGCGGCGCTGCGCGAGGTCACGCGCGCCGCGGGCGCTGCCCTCTTCGTCAACGATCGCGTCGACGTCGCCCTGGCCGTGGGCGCGGACGGCGTCCACCTCGGCGGCCGTTCGCTCGCGCCCCGCGACGTCGCGCGCGTCGCGCACGGCCTCGCGATCGCCTCCTCGACGCACACGCGCGCCGAGGTCGAGGTGGCGGCGCGCGCGCGCGCCCAGGGCGCCGACGTCCGCTTCGCCGTTTTTGGTCCCGTGTGGGACACGCCCTCCAAGCGATCCTATGGTCGCCCCGTCGGAGTCGAGGCGTTGCGCGAGGCCGCGGGCGTCGGCCTTCCCGTGCTCGCGCTCGGCGGGGTCACGGCCGCGCGCGTGCCCGCCTGCCTCGAGGCGGGCGCCTCGGGCGTGGCCTGCATCCGCGCCGTCCTCGAGGCCCGCGACCCCGGGACGGCCGTCCAAGGCCTGTTGCGGCGTTGGACGGAGTCCTAGAAAGGGTCGGCCAGAATGCACGGATGACTTGACACAATTTGCAGGGCTCGTACTCTGGCCCGCGATTTCTCCGGGCCTGGCCGGGGAAAAGGCAGAAACAATCGTCCGTAGGAGGGTAGTAAATGGCAAGCGGCAAGGTGAAGTGGTTCAACGATGCGAAGGGGTATGGGTTCATTGCTCGTGACGATGGTCCGGATGTATTCGTCCATCACACGGCCATCATGTCGGAGGGCTTTCGCTCGTTGAGTGAGGGGCAAACGGTCGAGTTCGACATCACGGAGGGACCGAAGGGGCTGCAGGCCGCGAACGTGCGTAAATCAGCCTAAAAAGACGCACATTCGTTTCATCGAACGGCCGGGCCTCGCGCCCGGCCGTTTGCTTATGTGCGTGGTAAGAGGCCCCATGGACCATGTCGAGGAGCGGGAGTTCACCTTGCGGCTGCAGGTGCGGTGCGTGTTTCCCGAGGCGTACGACGGCGAGGCGGACGGGTACGCGTGGTGGGAGGAGTTCCCAGCCGTCGCGGGCGAGATCGTGCGGGCGGCGAGCCAGATCGCGGCGCGCGCGGGCTTCCGGGTGCGCCCTGGCAACCGCGGGCGGCCGGCGGAAGAGGAAGTGACGCTCATCGTCGAGCGGACGGCCGCGCCCTAGCTATTACAGCTACTGCCAGACGGTCTTCACGTCGGGGCCGAGCTCGCGAACGATCTCCTCGCGGAAGCGCTTCTTGAGGCGGTCGGCGATCTGGCCCATGCGCTGCTTCGAGACGCCGAAGCGCGCCCCGAGCTCCCCGAGGGGCGCGGGCTCGTCGGCCGCCAGGTGCTCGCGCCACACGGCGCGCTCGCGCTCATCATCGAGGCGCCCCTGGAAGGACGTCATGAAGCGCCGCACGGCGGAGGCGAGTTCGGCGCCCTCGGCCTGCGCCTCGGGCGACCGGTCGCCACTCGCGAGCTTCTCGGCGAGCGCCAGGCCCTCGTCGCCCTGGCCGCCCGCGGTGCGCGGGTCGAAGGACACCTCCCGCGAGTCGAGAACCCGGCTCACATCGGCGAGGTCCTCTTCGTCGACGTCGAGCTTGGCCGCCAAGAGCTTCGGCGTCGGCTCGAAGCCGCCCGCGAGCAGCTTCTGCCGTTCCTTCTCGAGCCGGAAGAAGAGCTTGCGGCCCGCGCGCGTGTTGCCGACGTGGATGAGCCGAGAGTTCGTCATGAGGAAGCGCAGCACGTAGGCGCGAATCCAGTACGCCGCGTACGTGCCGAAGCGCGGCCCGAGCGTGGGCTCCCAGCGCTTGACGGCCTCCATGACGCCGACGCTGCCCTCCTGGAAGAGATCGAGAATGTTGGCCCAGGCGCGCCGGTACTGGTAAGCGATGGCGACGACGAGGCGCAGGTTGTGCACGACGAGCTTGCGCGCAGCCGCGCGGTCGCCGCGATCGCGCACGGCCTTGCCGAGCACCCGCTCCTCCTCGTCGGACAAGCGCGGGTAGCTCCGCACCTCGGCCAGGAAGCGCTCGACCTGGTTGCGCGCGGGCGCGAGGGCGCCGCGCGCGGCGGGCGGCTCGATGGCGTCGGCCGAGAGGACCTCGTCGGCGTCGCCCGGGTTGTCCTCGGGGGCGACCACCCCGAGCGCGTCCGCGTCGCGATCGACGAGCGCAGGACCCGCCGCGTTCAACTCTTCGCTGCCTTCGTCGTTGCTCCCTTCATCGTTGCTCCCTTCGTCGTTGGTTCCTTCGTGGTTGCTCCTTTCGTCCGTCCCTTCGTGGGCCGGGCGTGACGCGGGCTTGCGCTGGGACTTGGGTTTGGGCATCGAACGGCGTGGGTCCTGTTTGGGGGCGTTATTATGATCTATATTCGCGCGCCGATGACGACAGCCCCAAGATGCCTGAAGCGGCCCCTGACGGTCTTCGTCTCCTGGGCGCTCATGATAGTCTTGCCGGCGCTGTCAGCCGAGGCGCGTGCCGCCGGTGACCAGGCCCCCGCGGCCTCGACCGACGCCAAGGCCCACGCCGGCGAGGCCAAGACCTACGAGGCGCTCGCCTCGGGCGCGACCCGCACGCGCGACGTCGCGACGCTGCTCGGCGTCTTCGTCGATCGCTGCGACGCCGAGAAGCGAGAGGTCGAGCGCGCCCGTTGCCGCACGACGCAGGCCTACCTCCGTGGCGTGCTGCCGAAGCGCACGTTCGTGACGGCGGCCGAGGATCCAGCCGTCATCGCCGTCTCGGAGTACGACGCCGGCGTCAAGGGCTACCACGTCTCGCTGGCCGGCTGCATCGCCTGCACGAAGCCCGTGGCGCTCGGGCGCGCGCGCGAGCGCCGCTTCATCACGCTGCGCGAGCCTCAGAAGGATGCCGAGACGTTGCCGAAGGCCGTCGAGGTCTCGAAGAGCACGCTCGGCTTCGACAGCCTCGTCGACGCCAAGAAGTGGCTCGAGAAGGTGCGCCCCTTCCTGCGGGCCGAGTTCCTCTTCCAGCCCGCCGACGTCGAGTGGAGCTTCGGCCCGAGTCGCGGCTACGCGCTCAAGTTCGTGGGCGGCCGCGTGTTCAATCGCTGCACTGGCGAGGTCCTCGCGTCGCAGCCGCCGTCCACCGGCCTCGCGGCGCTGCCCGCGGGCAGCCGCGAGGACGAGGCCTGCCTGCTGGGCGGGGGCTCGTCCGCGGGCGGCGCAGGCGACGTTCAGGATCTGAAGCTACCCGAAGAGCTGCCCCGCGAGGCCATCGCCGATGCCATGACGCTCATCCGGCCGCAGGTGTTCGCCTGCTACGAAAAGTTCAAGGAGCCCGGCACGGCCCAGCTCACGTACGTCGTCGCGAGCAACGGCATGGTGCAGTCGATCCGCATCGGCGGCAGCTTCGACGGCACGCCCACGGGGGAGTGCGTGCTCGACGCCGGGAAGAACGCGCACTTTCCGCCGTTCAAAGCGGCGCGTCAGCAGTTCTCGTACCCCTTCTTCCTGCGGCGCTGACCGGCGCGGTCGGTGGCTTCAGGAACATCGCGGCGAGGGCGGCCGCGCAGAGGAACGCGAAGAGATCGCCGACGTGGCGGTAGAGGCCGCCGCCGTCGAGCAGCGCGAAGTCGACGAGCAGCGTCGCGGGCGCAGCAGCCGGCGTCAGCGCCGGATCGACTGAGTCGGTGCGCGCGAGGACGCGGCCCGCGGCGTCGATGTGCGCCGAGACGCCCGTGTTGACGGCGCGCACGAGCTCGAGGCGGTTCTCGACGGCGCGGAACACGGAGAGCGCGAGGTGCTGGTACGGCTCGGCCGTGCGGCCGAACCACGCGTCGTTCGTGATGTTGACGAGGGCGCTCGGCGAGAGCCTGGCCACGCGGCGCGTGTAGGTCGGCAGGATGTCCTCGTAACAGATGAGGGGACCGAGCTTGAAGTCGCGACCGCGCAGGTGCAACGAGAACGATCCCGGCTCCGTGCCGCGGCTGAAGTTAGAGGCCTCGGGGATGACCTCGGTGAACCAGGGGATGGCGTCGTAGAAAGGGATGTACTCGCCGAAGATCATCAGGAAGACCTTGTCGTAGACGCCCGTGACGCTCCCGGCGCCGTCCATCATGAGCGCCGTGTTGTAGGGGTACTTGTCGGCGGGCCTCTGGAGCGGCCCCTCGGTGCGCGTCAACGCGCCGAAGAGCAGCGGCGTGTCGAAGCCCACGCGCACGCGGCGCGGGTCGCCCGCGGGCCAGTCGTGGAGGAACGGGCGCGGGAGCGCGTACGGGTACGACGACTCGGGCCAAACGATGAGCTCGGCGCCCGCGCGCGTGAGCTCGGCCGAGAGGCGCTGGTGGGTGTCGAGCAGCTTGGCGAACTCCTTCGGGTCCCACTTCTCGATGATGCCGACGTTGGCCTGAATGAGGCCGGTCTTGACCTTGGGCGCGGCCGCGCGCGCGGCGTCGACCTTGTGCACGCGCGCCGCGCCGTAGGCGAGATCGGCGGCGACGAACAGAGCGACGACGGCCAGCGGGCGGAGCGCGGCGCGGCCCCGCCCGGCGCGCGCGCCGAGCCACGCGTCGAGGAGCGCGCCGTTCCACGCCATCAGCAGCGCCGTGACGCCGATGGGCCCCGTGACGTCCGCGATCTGGATGAGCGCCGGCACCCAGGCCTGCGAGATCGCGAGGTAGAAGGGAAAGATCTGCGGCATCGCGAGCTCGATGGTCGCCATGACGAGCATCGCGGCGACGGCGACCGGCAAGCGCGTCCCCGTGCGCGCGCGCAGGCGGTACACGCCCCAGGACAGGAGCGCGAACTCGAGGCCCTGATAGGACGTGAGCAGCAGAACAATCGGCAGGGCCTGGAGCGGCGACATGTGGCCGAAGCGCTCGAGCAGGCCGTCCATCCAGGAGAAGGCGGCTGTGTTGGCCAGCGTCCCCGTGAGCCAGCCCTGCAGGAAGGCGCGCTTCGCCGTGCGCGACGTCAGGGCGACGTGGAGCTGCGGCACGAGCGCGATCCACATGAGCGGCCAGGCGTTCGCCGTCGGCACCGAGAGCCAGAGCAGCGCCGCCGCCAGCGTCGACAGGCCGAGACGCGCGAGGCGCGCGCGCGTCGTCGTCGGCGAGCCGTTCGTGGAGGTCGATGGCGGCGCTGTCACCCGTTCACCGCGGCCCGCTGGCCGGCTTGGCTTCGGGGATCTCATACCGCAAAAGGCGCACCTCGAGCGGCCCGTTGAAGAGGCGGTGGGAGATCGCGGGCTTGAGCGGCAGCGCGCGCGCGAACAGCGGGCTCCCGGAGAGCACGACGACGGCCCAGCCGGGCAGGCGCATGAGCGCACGGCCGAGGTCGCGATAGAGCGCGTCGAGGTCGCGCGGCTGCAGGCGCTCGCCGTACGGCGGGTTCGTGCACACGGTGCCCGCGTCCCAGCGCCGCTCGAGCGCGGCAACGTCGGCGAGCTCGAACGTCAGATCGTCGTCGACGCCCGCGGCCGAGGCGTTGCGGCGCGCGGCGCCGAGCGCCTCCGCCGAGACGTCCGCGCACACGATGGGCGGCAGCGGCGCGCGCGGCGCCATGGCGGCGGCCTCGGCCGCCGCGCGCGTCTCGTCCCAGGTCGCGCGCAGCGAGTCGTCGAGCGTCGGCCAACGCTCGAAGCCGAAGCGCCGGCGCAGCCCGGGTGGCAGGCCGCGCGCCGCGAGCGCGTGCTCGATGGCGAGCGTGCCGCCGCCCGCCATGGGATCGACGAAGGGCCGATCGAGCGCGACGCCGCCAAGTACGAGGACCGCGGCGGCCAGCGTCTCCTTGAGGGGCGCCTCTGTCATGGCGACGCGGTAGCCGCGGCGGTGCAGCGGGTCACCCGCGAGATCGAGGAACAACGCGCCCTGCCCGCCCGCGACGTGCAACACGATCGACACGTCGGGGCGCTTCACGTCGACGTCGGGCCGCGCCCCGAGCGCGTCGCGCAGCGAGTCCACGACGGCGTCCTTGACCTTGAGCGCTGCGAAGCCCGAGTGCGTGAGGGCCGGGTTGTCCTTGACGTTGGCGTCCACGGCCAGCGTGCTCCGCGCCGTCAGCCACGCGCTCCAGTCCACGGCGCGCGCGGCGGCGTAGAGCCCCTGCGCGTCGCGCACCTCGAACTCGGTGAGACGCAGCAACACGCGCACAGCCGTGCGCGCGCGCAGGCACACACCCATGGCCATGAGCAGCGGCCCGTCGAACCAGACGCCGCCCCGGTCGCCCTTGGGCGACCCGATGCGCATCCC
>DATKFB010000410.1:0-2462 GCA_035544435.1 Polyangia bacterium | reverse complement strand
ATCGGGATCTCGGGCGGCGACTTCGCGACCCCGTCGGCGCGCAAGCGGACGACGACTCAGCCGCGCGGCCTCCCCGTCGTGGGACCCGCGGCGCGGTCGGCAATGGGCCGCACGCAATCGCCTGCCCTGGGCGCGGGGGCTCAGCCGGAATCGCCGTTCATGGCACCGCCGGCGGGCGAGCTCGGCGACGCCGCCGCGCAGTTGGCGGCCGAGGCCGCCGCCGTGCGGGCGCTCGACTCGGGTCCGCTCACGCCGCCGCCCCTCACGGACGAGTCAAGTCCGACGCCTCCGCCCGGGCCCATCGAGGCCGTGGCGCCGCCCGCCGAGGTTTCGACCCCGCCCGCCGAGAGCCTCGCTGAGGCGACCAGGAGCTTCGCGCCGACGTCGGACGGCGTGTCGCCGCGCGAGCCCGGCACGCCGCAGACCGAAAGCGTCGCGCCGACCGTCGATGCCGAGACGCCCGTGCCGACGGCGGACCCTTCCGTCGACGGCGACTCCCGCGAGGACCTACCCGCCTTCGACGTCACGGGCGATCTCGCGGCCGGGAACTCGGAGGATCGGTTCTCGGCGCCGGAAACGCCCTGGCCGGAGCTCGCGCATCAAGGCGCGGTGCTGCGCGCGCGGACGCCCGTGCCGGGCGCGATCCCGACCGACACAATGAGCGGCGACAGCGGGGCCGCGCTCCGGGAGGCTCGGCCTGACGAGTCCGCCGGCCAGCAGGAAGAATCCGAGGTCTCAGGCGCCGATCTGGAGCTCGTCGACGGCACGGACACGGCCGAGACGCTGGACGCTCTCCCCGCGGAGGCGCTGAGTGATCGTGGTCACACCGCGGAATCCGCTCCCGAGCCGCGCGCGCGCACGCCGCGCCCGGCCGCGGCGCCGCCGCCCATTCCCGTGGGCTCGCCGCGGCGGAAGTCCGGCGAGATGCGCGCGCCCGAGGTGCCCGCCGCCCAGGTCGTCGCGAGCATCGTGCCGGCCACGCCGTCCGGCGCGGCGAGCTTGCCCGAGGCGCTCGCGCAGCGCCCGCGTCGGCCCAAGCGCTCGAAGCCGTGGTTCGAGGAGGTCTTCGACGAAGACTATCTGCGCACGCTACCGTTCATGAGCGCCGATCAGACGCTCCGCGAGGTGGAGTTCATCGAGGCCTCGCTGGGCGTCAAGCCCGGAGGCCAACTCCTCGACGTCGGGTGCGGCTACGGGCGCCACGCCATCGAGCTCGTGCAGCGCGGCCTCGACGTCACGGGCCTCGATCTCTCGCTGCCGCTGCTCCTGCGCGCGGCCGACGAGGCGCAGAAGCGCGCGATGTCGGTCAACTTCGTGCACGCCGACATGCGTGAGATGGCCTTCGAGAAACAGTTCGACGGCGTGTACTGCATGTTGACGTCCTTCGGCTACTTCGACGAGGAGACCAACCTCCGCGTCGCCGAGGGCATGGCGCGGGCGCTCAAGCCCGGCGGGCGCTTGCTGCTCGACCTCGTGAACCGCGACTACATCGTGGGCGATCTGCCGTCACGCGTCTGGTGGGAAGGGAACGGGTGCGTCGTGCTCGAAGAGGTCGATTTCAGCTTCCACACGAGCCGCATCCTGACACACCGCTCCATCGTCTTCGAGGACGGGCGCCAGAGCGAGCAGGAGATCTCCGTGCGCGCCTACAGCCTTCACGAGATCGGTCGCCTGTTGCGCCAGGCCGGTTTCCGCGTTCTCGACATCTCCGGCAGCCTCGCAACCCGGGGACATTTCTTCGGGGGTACGTCGCGCAGCTTGCTCATCTTGGCCGAGAAGCGCGGCGAAGATACCTGACGAGACATCCGAGAAAGACCCGAGCTCGCCGAGGGTGACGCGGTCGCGCCAGTTTCGCGCCCGCGCCTCTTGTCGAATTTGTTTCGGTGCCTAGATCACACGCGCGCGCTGTGCGTTGTGAGATGTGGGGACGAGGCGGCCGGTTTGCAACCAACCCGGCCATTTGCGCATCCAACTCACATCGGGCTTTGTCCACGCCAGCACGGGCAGAGCCGAGCCTAAACCTGGAATATTTCCCCGACGACGTCCGTATAGCAAAGAGCGTCACGTTTTCAAGTGACACTGGGTCGCTGTCGGAACGCACGAGCCGAAAGAACCGAAATGGACACAAGAGGAGCAAGAGCAAGATCGACGCGGAAGGCGCGGGTCGTGGAGGCCGAGCGGAAGGCCAAGGCCGCGCGGCCGAATGGCCGAGGGCGTTTGACGCGCGTTGTTAAGACGCGTGGGGGCAAGCTCCCGGCGCCGGCGAACGACACCGTGCCAGTGGCCAACGACACGACCGCCCCGGAGGTCCTCACCGACGCCGCGATTGAGGTCGAGGGCGAGCTGGCCAATGTCGCCGCGGCCCTCGCGGGCGACGCCGTCGACGCTCCGATGAGCGGCAAGGACCTGCCGGGAGAGTCCGCGCTGCTCGAGACCGAGGTGGCGGAGGCCGGCGAGGATGC
>DATKFB010000409.1:0-3696 GCA_035544435.1 Polyangia bacterium | reverse complement strand
GCTCGAGAGTGCATTGCTCGACAGGGCGTTGCTCGACAGACCGTTGCTGCTGAGGCCATTCGACGACAAGCCATTGCTCGACAGACCGTTCTCCGAGGTCAGCGGATCCTCGTCATTCACGATCCCGGGGTCGGAACTCTCCGCACAGGCCAGGGCGCCGGTGGCAACGGCACAAGACAGCAAGAGCAGTGAAGTGCGGCGCATGGGTGTCTACTACCACAGCAAGATTTGTGCGAGAAATTACTAATTCTACGCATCAAGTAATCCGCATGGTTCACGAACGAACGAGCGCGGGCGGTGTGGCCGGGAGCGCAACAAGCTGTTGCCTCGGGAGTAACAAGCCCGTGCCCCGAGCGGCCGGGCTCCTTCAGGCGGTCAAGGCCTCGATGCGCTCGAGGACGGCGCGCGCGCCCAGTACGCGCGCGTAGACGTAGAGGGCAGCCGTGGAGGTGTCTTGGAGGATTTCCTCACTGACCCGCAGGTCGCGCCTGACGGCGAACAGGATGCGGTGGGGGAGGCCGGCGCGCACGAGATCGACGCGGCGCCACACGGCCTCCCGGCTCCAAAAGCCGAGCACCTCCAGATACACGCGCGCCACGTCGGCGCCGCGCGAGCGCTCGAAGGCCAGGTCGGGCACGCACAGGCCGACGCCCGGCAGATCGAGCACGGCGGCGTCGCGCTCGACGCGCCATCCGCTGCCGAGCTTCTCGAATGCGGCGACGAAGCTCTCGAGCTCGCTCGAGTCTCTCGGGGCGGCGCCGTTCGCGGCGGGCGCCGGCGCCGCCGCGCGCCCCTCGAGGTGAAAGCGCGCCGGTCGGCGCTCCGGTCCCCAGCGCACGTCGGCGTCGAGCGTCCACACGTCGCATTCGGCGATCGAGGGCAGCGCGAGGCCAAGCTGGAGGCCATAGCGGGTCACGGCCTGAAAGAGACTGAAGGGACCGTCGATCTCCAGGCGGTAGCCGCCCTCGGCGAGCGGCGCGATCGTCGGGAGGAGGCGGAGGAACTTGAGCTGGCGGAAGAGCCTTCGGTAGCTCGCCGCATCGCGCGCGCGAACCGTGGCCGTGATCTTGACGGCGCGGAGCAGGACCGCCTGCGCTTGCGCGAGCTCGAAGCCGGCGGCGAGCTGCGCGGGGAGCGCCGCCTCGACGGCCAGCAGGCGCTGGGCCCCCGCCCGATCGGCGTAGAGCCCTGATTCGACGGCGGCGACCGGCGTCTCGCGCGCGCGGGCGACCGCCGCGACGACGGCGGCGCGATCGAACGTGCCGCCGCGCCGAGCCGCGCTCGCGCGCTGAAAGAGCTCGCGGCGCAACGCCGTCGCGTCCTCGGCGACGGCCTCCTCGAAGACGCAGCCGTCCCGCACGAGCTTGAGCACGGCGGCCGCCAGCCGTCTCTCGGCGGCCGGGACCTCGAGCGACCGGAAGCTCGCCTCGACGTCGTCGCGTGGCCGGCCCACGGCGCCGCGCGCAATCTCGCGGTAGGCCGTCGCGAGCGACTCGATGCGCGCCCGCGCGCGCGCGTCGATGGTGACGAGGCGCAGCTCGTCGCCGCGGCGGCGCACATTCGCGAGGTCAGCGGTAAGCACTGTGCTCCCGTCGGCGGGCGCTCGTCGCGGTCTCGCTCGTGCCGGCCGTGATGAGCTCGTAGAGCACGGCGTGCTTGCCGTCTTGCGGGCGCAAGATCCGCCCGAGGCGCTGCACGTGCTCGCGTACGGAGGCGCTGCCCGAGAGCACGACGGCGACGCTGGCCGAGGGGATGTCGACGCCCTCGTTGAGGACCTTCGAGGTGGCCACGGCGCCGTAGCCGCCCTCGCTCGAGCCGCGGGCGAGCCCGGCGAGGATCTCGCTGCGCTCGCGCACTTTCGTCTCGTGCGTGATGACCGGAACGAGGAAGCGCCGCGACACCTCGTACGCCGTGGCGTTGTCCTGCGTGAAGACGAGGACGCGGTCGGCGCGGTGCCGATCGAGCAGGAGGGCGAGATAGTCGAGCTTGGCGGGCGCTGCGAAGGAGATCTCGCGCTGGCGGCGATAGGCCTGCATGGCGCGCCGGCCATCGTCCGACCGCGACGAGCGGACGACGAAGTCCGCCCAACCGGAGGGGCTCGACATGCGGATCCCGTTGCGCGCCACGAAGTCGCGGTAGATCGCGCGCTCGGCGTCGTAGGCCGCGCGATCGTCGGGCGAGAGCTCGACGGTGAGGCGCACAGTCTCGTAGTCGGACAGGTAGGCGCCCGACAGGTCGACGATGTCTTTGCGGTACACGACGGGACCGATGAGCTCGGCGAGGTCGCCATGCCGCCCGTCGGCGCGCTCGAGCGTCGCGGTGAGGCCGAGACGAAAAGGCGCGACGGCGGCCCGCGCCGCGAGGGCGTATACGGGGCCCGGCAGGTGGTGGCACTCGTCGAAGACGACAAGGCCGAAGCGGTCGCCGAGGTGCTCCATGTGCAGGTGGGCCGAGTCGTACGTGCACACGGTAAGCGCCTGCACGTCGTACTCGCCGCCTCCGATGACCCCCACGGCGGTCCCGAAGGTCGTGCGCAGAACGTCGTACCACTGGCGCACGAGGTCGAGCGTTGGCGCGAGGACCAGCGCGCTGCGCCGGCGATCCTCGATGGCGAGGCAGGCCAACCAGGTCTTACCGGCGCCCGTCGGCAGGACCACGACGCCACGTCCCTGGTGCGCGCGCCAGGCCTCGAGCGCCTCGGCCTGATAGGGGCGCGGCTGGCGGTGCACGCGCGCGCCCGCGGGCAGCTCGTCGTAGCGGCGCGCGCGATCCTCGACCTCGAGCGAGGCTTGCGCGAGCGCCCGTCGCAGCCCCGCGTACGCGACGGCCGGCGCGCGGTGGCAGGCGGTGCGCGGATCCCACACGCAGCCCGCGAACGGCGAAGGAGCCGCGGGGGAAAGTCCCCGCAGCTCCAGCGTACCGGACGAGAAGGTCAGCGTGAGGCCCACCGCGCGCGAGCTTAGTTCACATCTCGCGCGCGGGTGTGGGCCGATCGTCGCGCGTTACTTCACCTCGAAGTACGAGATGTTGCCGATGGCCTTGCCGCCACCGTTGAGGCCGGTCGAGCGGTTGGCCGAGCCGTCGAAATACACGAAGACGTTGTGCAGCCCGGTCACGCCCGCCGACGCGACGGCCGCGGTCTCGGCGGCCTCCACCGAGAGGCCGCCCGTCGAGGTGGTCGTGATGTTGGCGATGGTCGGGCCCGTGACCGAGTCGAGCCGAAGCTGGATGTGATTGCCGGCGTTGACCGTCGAGATGTAGGCCACGAAGGACTTGGTGCTGCCCGCGGCGCCGAACTGCACGTCGTTGAGCTGAACCCAGTCCTGGTCGTCCGCGTTCGTGATGCCCATCGTGCCGCCGAGCATGGGGAACGCCGAGACGCCGTTGCCGAACGTGCTGCCGCCCGTCGCGTCGAAGTTGCCCGCCTCCATGCGGTTGCGCAGGAAGATCGTGAGCGGCGCGTTCCACGTCGTGCCGTTCGGTGACGCGCACGAGCTGGCCGAGCAGACCTGCTTGCCGCCGGGACCCGTCGTGCACGACTGCGTGCAGGCCGACGCGCAGGGCGCCGTCTTCGTGAAGAGGTCACAGCCGGTGCCGTTGATGCAGAAGCGCTTGACCTGCATCGCGTGGTCGCCCTGAGCGCCCGCGCAGGTGTACATCTGGGGCGGCGAAGGGAAGAGGTTGCCGAAGACCGCG
>DATKFB010000408.1:0-5295 GCA_035544435.1 Polyangia bacterium | reverse complement strand
CGGCCCGCGATGTGCGTGACGAGGTATCCCGGCTCGAGGCCCGCGCGCTCGGCGGCCGAGCCGCGCCTCACGGCCGTGATCGTGGGGCGGCCTTCGATGACGCGCACCGTGAGGCCCGGATCGCCGACGGCGCCCGAGCTCGGCGCCGTGGGACCGGACGTCGCCGACTCGCCGGGCGCGGCCAGCTCCTCGACGTCGTCCTCGTCGTCGGAGCCCGGACCCGTGATCATCATGTGCGATTGCGCGAGCTCGCCGATCATCTGGTTGAGGGTGCGGTAGAAGGCCGCCTCGGACGGCGCCGACAGCGCTAGCGGCTCGTAGCGGGCGCGCACGGCGTTCCAATCGAGGCCGCCCAGCGTCTTGTCGTAGTGCTTGTCGCGCACCGTGCGCCAGGCCGCGTCGAGGATCGCCAGGCGGGTGGCGCGCTGGTCGCTCGCGGCAGCCTCCTTCGTGGGCGCCACACCGGCCGCCGCGAATGGGGGCGGCTCGACGGCCGGCGTCGCGGCCGTCGCCGTCGGCGCGGCGGGCGGAGGCGCGGCTGGCGCGGCGCACCCGGCGAGCGCCGCGACGAGGAGCGCGAGGCGAGCGCGCGCCGGCGTCACGGGGCCCCCAGCGTCGCGGCCACGGCGCGGCCCGCGGCCGCCCCCGCGGCCTCGGCGGCGTCGGGGCCGACGTAGCCCGTCACGTCGCCGCAGGCGAAGACGCCCGGAGCCGACGTCGCGTGCGCCTCGTCGACGAGTGCGACGAACCCGCCGCGCTCGGGCGCGAAGCGCACGGCGGCGCCGTGCTGCCGCGGCAGCTCGGAGGCCGGCGCGGGCGTCGTCGCGATCGCGACGAGCTCGCCGTCGACCCGCCGCTTGCGCCCCGTCGGGCCCGCGACGACGAGGCCGCGCACGCGCGTGGTGCCGCGCGCCTCGAGCACACGATCGCGTGACAGGTCGACGACCTCGACCTCGACGCCGACCCGCGCGAGACCGTCCGCGAGTGGCACGGCGGTCGCCGCGCCGTTGACGACGACGACCCGCGCGCCCGCGCGGACAGGGCGCACGCCCCAGTGAAACGCCAGGCGCCCGCAGGCGCGCGCCGACATAATGCCCGGCCTGTCATTGTCCATGAACGGCAGGTTCTGATCGTAGCCGCCCGTGGCATAGAGGTACCGGCGCGCCGAGACGCGACGAAGCCCGCCCGCCGTCGCGACCGCTAGGAGCCCCGGTCTCCCCGAGGGCCCCGCATCTTCGGCGTAATAGGCAAGGGCGGTCGCGCCTCCGTCGATGCGCGCGCCCGCGCGCGTCGCCGCCGCGACGAGCGCGTCGGCGCGGGCGGCGCCGCCGGGCAACGCGAGCAGCGAGCCACCTGGGGCGGCCTGCTCGTCGAAGAGGGCCACGCGCGCGGCCGGCGCGGCCTCGCCGAGCGCGCGCGCCGCCGCGAGGCCCGCGGGCCCCGCGCCGACGATGCAGACGTCGAGCTCATCGTCGCAGACGGCGGGGAAGACCGCCGCCGGCGCGTCCGGCAGCGTGCCCGAGCCGCCCATCTCGCGCACGAGCTTGAGGAAGAGGGCGTTGCCCACGCGGCTGCCCGTCATGAGGGTGTGGTGGTCCATGCCCTCGGGGAAGAGCCAGTCGGCGGCCGTGAGGACGTCGAGCTCGGCGCTGGGGAAGGCGTTCTGGCGCTCGCAGCGCAGGCCCGCGCGCACGGGGACGGTGCAGGCGCGGCGGTTGGGCTTGCCGTCGATGCGGAGCGTGCAGGAGGCGCAGTGCCCGTCCAGGCAGAAGGCGCCGCGCGGGCGGTGGTACTTCGGCGAGCGGCCGAGCGTGCGGACGCCGGCGGCGTGGAGCGCGACGGCGACCGGCTCGCCCTCGAACGCGCCGATGGGATCGCCCTCGAGGTCGAAGGTTAGCGGCGCGCCGCGCGCCGCGCCCGCGGGCAGGTCTCGGAGGTCGGCGGTCACCGGCCTTCACTGTACCAGCCCGCGGCGCGCGCGGGAGCCTGAACGTTCGAGGCAAGACGAGACGGCGAACGAGATTCTTGATGATATAGAAAGGCAGCGCATGCGTCGCTGGCAGCTTCCTCTCGCGAGCGTCTGCTTGCTCTGCCTCGCCGGGCGGCCGCCCGCGCGCGCGGCGGAGCCCGCTACCTCGGCGCCGAGCGCGCCGGCTGTCGAGCCCGTGCCGGAACCGCCCGATGCGCCGCGCCTCGCCTTCGACGAGGCCATCCGGCGCGCGCTCGCGCGCAACCCGACGGTCGCCGTGGCGCTCGCCGAGATCAGGCGCGCCGACGCGCTCGTGCAGGAGGCGCGCGCGGGCTGGTACCCCTCGCTTGCCGGCAACGGCTCGTACACGCGCCTCGACCACGATCGCCCCCGGAACGGCCCGTCCGTGCTCAAGGAAGATCAGCTCTACGGCAGCCTCACGCTCACCGTCCCCCTCGTCGCGCCGCAAGGCTGGACGGCGGAGCGCCACGCCGAGGACTCGCGGCGCATCGCCGAGGCGAGCGCCGCCGACATGCGCCGGCTCGTGGCGCAGGCGACGGGGAACGCCTTCATCGCCGTGATCGCGCAGCGGCTGCAGCTCCGCTCGAACGACACCGCGATCGCGAACTCCCGGGCGCACGCCGAGTACGCGCACACGCGCCTCCTCGGCGGCATCGGTCGCAGCATCGACGACGTTCGCGCCCAGCAGGATCTCGCCACCGTCATGGCCCAGCGCCAGGCCGTCCTGACCGGCCTCGGGCGCGCCCGCGAGGCCCTGGGCGTGCTCATGGGAGCGGCCGAGCCTGTCGACGCCGTCGAGACCGTCGACCTCGGCGCGCTGCCGTCGCTCGCGACGGCGCTCGACGACGCGACGGCGCGGCGGTCGGACGTCCAGGCGCAAAAGGCGCGCGTGACGGCCGCCGAGACGCTCCGCAAGGACACGTGGGCCTACTACGCGCCTTATCTGGCGGCCGTCGGCCAGCCCTTCGCACAAACCGGCCAGGAGATACTACCAAAGCTCGGGTGGCAAGCGCAGCTCTTGCTGACGCTGCCGCTCTACGACGGCGGGCAGCGCGGCGGCATCGCCCACGAGCGCGACGCCACGCTCGACGAAGCGCGGCTCGACCTCGACGCCGTCCTCCGCCAGGCGCGCTCCGAGGTGCGCGTGGCGTTCGAGTCGATGCTGCACGCCGATCAGGCCCTCGCGTGGGCGCGCGACGCGGCCGCGCTCGCCAAGCGCGCCTACGAGCTGGCGGTCCTCGCCTACAAGGCCGGCGCGACGACCAACCTCGAGGTCATCGACGCCGCCCGCCAGGCGCGCGACGCCGACAGCGGCGCGGCGGCGGCCGGCGACGTGGCCCGGCGCGCCCGCCTCGACCTCCTCGTCGCGAGCGGCCACTTCCCATAGCTCGCGGCGCCGGCGGCGGCGCGTGCGACGATGAAAGGCAGGCAGCATGGCAGAGCGTACGCGGAAGGGCAAGGGCGGCCTTGGAGCGTCGAAGACGCGGGACGCGCTCGAGCGGCTCCTCGAGAAGCGCAACGAGCAGCCCGAGGGCCTCGCCGACATCGACCGCGAGATCTGGGAGACCTTCGGCGGGACGCACGCCGTGTGGGTCCTCGACATGTGCGGCTTCTCGCGGCTCACGATGCAGTACGGGATCACGCACTTCCTCGCGATGATCCACCGGCTGCAGGGCATCGTGTGGCCCATCACGGCGCGGCGCTGCGGGCGCGTCGTCAAGACCGAGGCCGACAACGTCTTCGGCGTCTTCGAGCACGTCACGGCCGCCGTCGAGGCGGCGGGCGACGTCCAGGATTCGCTCGCGACGGCCAACGCCTTCCTGCCCGAGGACTGGGATCTCCACGCCAGCATCGGCATCGGCTTCGGCGAGCTGCTCATGATCGGCGACGACGACTTCTACGGCAACGAGCTCAACCTCGCCTCGAAGCTCGGCGAGGACGTCGCCGAGTCGGGCGAGACGCTCCTCACCGAGGCCGCCCACGGCCGCCTCCTCGCCGAGGGTCCGTCGATGACGCTGGCCTTCGAGCCGCGGGCCATCACGGTCTCGAAGATGACGCTCAAGGCGTACGCGCTCACGGCTGGGGCTTGAGGCGGGGCGCGCGGTTGCGCAGACGCAAGCGCGCCTGATCTGCCCGCCCGCGGATCGAATCACCCACGGTGCTAGGATGGCGGAGCGGAGGATCGAGTGACGCGTCGTGGGGCGGCAACATCATCCTATCCACATTGTTCTCGGGCTGTGGATCGGCGGATCGTGGCGATACGAGTTCAGAAGCGTCGGCTCCCGACGGCAGCGCACAAGGTGGCCGGAGGTCTCGGGCATCGGCGTCACGGCGGACGGCGAGCCATCACGAGATGTCTCAAACGATCATGCGGACGCGCCGTTGGATATCGCTGGCCAGGGAGGACAGAATTCGACGGACGCTGGCGTCGACGAAGGACGACCTCTGTGCGGAAATCACCGGGTTGACCCTGGCGAGGTCTGCGATCCGCCTGACGACGTCCTCTGCGATCGGAGCTGTCACGAGATAGCCAACGTGTGTGGAAATGGGATCGTGCAACCGGGAGAGGCTTGTGAGGTTCCCGGACGCTTGTGCCAGGACTGCGCGCTTACGGGCTGGGCGCAATGCCTCCGGGTCTACGCATCACCGTGGGCCTGCGGCGGACTCGAGGGATCTCAGCTCGCCGCCTGCGAGGCGCTGGCGAGTGCATCGTCAAACACGACAATCTCAACAGTTGCGGAGAGGTCAACACGACCCGCCTCTCCACTCGGGTCCGCTACAGCGGGGAGCTGGTGGGCTGCTTTTGCTCCGACAACGCGTGCTCGAAGGCGCGGACGGTGACTGTGTCCAGGAGTTTCGAGCCCTCGCTAATTCCGCCGACGTGACGGAAGTGCGTCGACAACTACAAGATCCGACGACCGCGGTCAATCACGTGGCCACCTGGTTGGCTCGCGCTTACTGGCAGGACAATTGCGTTCCTTACATAATGAGCACGCCTTCGACCCCTGTAATCAATGAAGTTGATTACGATCAGGTCGGACCGGACACTCGCGAGTTCGTCGAGATCTTCAGTGGCACCGCGGCTCCTACGATTTCACGGGGAAGGACCTTGTGGTCTCCGCGAGCGGGAAGCGGGTCTTGGCCGTGCACTTCGACGGGGCGCTTCCGAATGGCGGTTATCTGGTCGTCGGAAGCGCGGCGGTCTTGGTCCTCGCCGGTGTGATGAAGATTGACTTTGCCTTGCCCATGGACAATCTCCCCAACGATCTGACGCTGGATTTCGCCTGGGTTCCGGCGGGAGCTCC
>DATKFB010000407.1:0-7706 GCA_035544435.1 Polyangia bacterium | reverse complement strand
GAACACGCGCTGCTGGTCGACGGCCGAGATGCCCGGCCCCTGGTCGCGCACCGCCAGCGCGACCCCGCCCGGCACGCGCGCGACGCGCACCGCCACCTCGCCCCCGTCGCCGGCGTACTTCACCGCGTTGTCGACGAGGTTGAGGAGCACGAGCGTCATCGCGTCTTGATCCATTCGCACGGGCGGCAGCTCATCCTCGATCTCGGTGCGCAGCTTCATCTTCTCCTTGTCGAGCCGGTGGCGGAACACGTCGAGCGCGCGCTCGACGACCTCGTCGAGGCGCCCCTCGGCGAAGCTGTAGCTCGCCTTGCCGCGCTCGAGGCGCGCGAAATCGAGCACGTTGTCGATGAGGTGCGCGAGCCGCTCGGACTCGCGCGTGATGATGCCGGCGTACTCGCGCGCCGAGCCCTCGCCCTTGTGCTTCCCCGTGGCGATGAGCTCGCCGAACATGCGGATGAGAGACAGCGGCGTCTTGAGCTCGTGCGAGACGTTGGCGATGAAGTCGCTCTTGAGCTGGGACGCGCGCCGCTCGGCGCGCACGGCGAGGAACACGACGGCGAGGCCCATGACGATGATGACAGTCGAAACGGGAATGAGGAGCACGCCGAGCAGTCGCTCGGTCTCGGCCTGCTTGCGCAGCTCGGCGACGTTCTTGGGCGAGATCTGCACGCGCCACGCGTACAGCGTCTTGCCGAACGACGCCTCGTAGAGGAACGGCGTCTGCCCCTGCGGCTCGCCGAACACCGAGCGCGCCACCTCGTCGAGGATGGCGACGCGACGCGTGCCCGCGACGCCCTCGATCTCCTCGGGGATCCACTCCTTGGCGATGAGCTTGAGGTCGAGCTTGGCGGCGACGTAGTAGCTGCGGTCGTCGATCGTCGTCTTCGCGGCGTAGGCGATGAGCACGGACTTGCCCTCGAAGAGCTGGTGCAGGTGGCGGAAGTTGCCCGGCAGATCGGGCGTCCACGCCTGCAGCGAGCCCCAGTCCAAACCCTTGACGTAGCTCTGCCAGCGTTCGAGCTCGCGCGCGCGCCCGAGCTCGCGCGCGCGCCGCCGCGGGTCCGGCGCCGGCAAGAGCGCGCGGATCTTGAGCGCCTCGTCGAGCAGCGCCACGGACTCGACGCCCGGCGGCAGCTCGAGGAGCGCGGGCGGGTCCGTGCTCGTGTCGCGCCACTCGACCATCGTGAACAGATCGCGGTCGAGCTCGTCGATGCGGTTCTGCACCTGGCTGATGATGAGCTGCGCGACCTGCTCGTTGCCCTCCATGAGCGAGGCCTTGCTGCGCACCGACGCCGCGACGGCGTAGCGATAGCCGTAGTACGCGAGCGCCACGGCCGCGCTGATGATGGCCGGGAAGACGACCGCCAACGTCAGTGACAAATTGAGCGAGGAACGTGCGCCTTGCCGCGGCATGGCGGATGCCTCAGCATGGCACAGGAGGGTCCGTGCCCAAAGTCGAACGCCACTTCTTCGTGTGCGAAAACGAGCGGCCCCTGCTCGGCAAGCCGTCCTGCAAGCCGCGCGGCGCCGCCGAGATCCTCACGGCGCTCCAGGAGGGCGTGGGCGCCCACCCGGAGCTGTGGGGCAAGATCGCCGTGACGCCGAGCGGCTGCCTCGGGCCGTGCTTCGAGGGCCCGACGATCGTCGTCTATCCCGAGGGCGTCTGGTACGTCGGCGTGACGCCCGCCGACGTCCCCGAGATTGTCGAGTCGCACATGCGCGCCGGCGTGCCCGTCGAGCGCCTCCTTTACAGCTGGGAGGAGTAGCGCTCCGCGAGGGCTACAGCAACAGCTACAGCTTCGCGGGGCCCTCTTCGCGCACGTGGTGCGAAGGTCGGGGCTTGGGCGCCGGCTTGTGCGCGAGGGCGAACTCGAGGGCCTGGTCCTCGTCGAGGGGCACGTCGCGCGTCGCGCTCAGGTACCCGTCTTTTTCGAGGCGAATCTTGAGCACGTCGCCCCGTGGGCGCGTGAGGGTCACCGGTGTGGTGCCGAGCGAGGCTCCGCCCTGCGCGTCGAAGACGTCGGCGCCCTGGGGATCCGAGGCCAGGCGCACCGTGACGCGCGGCTTCTCCGCCTGCGGAGGCGGCGTGGGCTTGGCCGCGACCGGGACCGGTGCCACAGGAGGAGCCGGCTTGGGCGCGGCGGGCGCGGCCGCGAGCGGCGCCGGCTTGGCCGCGACCGGCGCCGACTCGGGCCTGGCCCCCCCGAACAGGAAGAAGGCGCCCCCGCCCAGCGCGGCGAGCGCCAGGCCCGCACCGAAAATCTTGCCGAGCGAGCCCGACGAAGGCCCCTTGGTGTTGGCGAGGCGCTCGCCCGTGCCGGTCCGGAACGTCGTGACGGCCGCCTTCGCAGCGCGCGGGAGCGGCTCCGCGACCACGTCCGCGGCCTTCTGCGTCGGAGCGTTCATGAGCTCGGGTGACGAGCGGTGCACCGAGAACGGTGGTCCCGCCGCGATCCGCAGCGCGCTCGTGAGCGACGCCATGTCGGGGTAGCGGTCTTCGGGGTTTTTCGCGAGCATCTTGAGCACGATGGCGTCGAGCTGCTCGCTGATCTCCGGACGCGTCGCGCGCGGGGAGGGCGGCGGCACGTTGAGGTGCATGTTGACGAGCTCCCCGAAGCCGTCTGACATGAAGGGCGGCCGGCCGATGAGCATCTCGTAGACGATGATGCCCAGGGAATAAACGTCGCTGCGATGGTCGACCGTCTTGGTGCCCCGGCACTGCTCGGGCGACATGTAGACGGGGGTTCCCATGAGCGTGCCCGTGCGCGTCTTCACCGAGTCCCCTGGTTGCGGCATCTGCAGCTTGGCGATGCCAAAGTCGAGCACCTTGATCCGCTCATTGGGGGCGTCGACCTCGACCCGCCCGGACTCGTCGGCCGTGCCGACGACGAACAGGTTGTCGGGCTTGAGGTCGCGGTGGACGATCCCCTTCTTGTGCGCGGCGCCCAGCGCCGAGGCCGTCTGCAACGTGAAGGCGATCACCTCCGCGAGCGGCAACGGCCCGAGGCGCCGGATGCGACCGCCTAGGCTCTCGCCCTCGAGCAGCTCCATGACGAGGTACGGCACGCCGTCATCGCGCATGCCCGAGTCGAGGATCTCGATGATGTTGGGGTGCCGGATGGCGTTGGCGGCGCGCGCTTCGTTGAGCAAGCGTCCGAGCAGCTGTTCGTCCCCCGTGAACTGCTTGTGCAGCACCTTGACCGCGACGCGGCGGCCGATGCCGGGGTGCTCGGCTAGGTAGACCGCCCCCATGCCGCCTTCGCCCAGCAACGACAAGACGCGATAATTACCGAATTGCTGGCCGATCATGAGCGTCTCCATGGTAGCCGAATCCGGTGTCGAAATCTTTCCCACGGACGAAACGTGCTTAGATGTCTCGCGTGAAGCCACCGTCGTCGTTCGCCTGGCCGCGTTTACCTCGCTCGGCCGCGGGAAAACGGCTCGAGCACTGGTCCCGCGTCGTCACGAACTGGGCGGGCAGCTCGTGGGCGTTCGCGATCGCCGTGCTCGTCATCGCGACGTGGCTCGTGACCGGCCCGATCTTCCATTATTCGGACACCTGGCAGCTCGTCATCAACACGGGGACGACGATCGTCACCTTCCTCATGGTGTTCCTCATCCAGCGCTCGCAGAACAAGGACGCGCTCGCCGTGCACCTCAAGCTCAACGAGATCGTCGCCGCGGTCCACGGGGCCAGCAATCGACTGATCGACGTCGAGGACCTGAACGAGCGGGAGCTCGTCAAGCTGCACCAGTTCTACAAACGCCTCGCCGAGATGGCGAAGCGAGACGGCGATCTTGGCCAGTCGCACTCCGTCGAGGAGGCGGACGCCGTGCACCGCCGCAAGCGTCGCCTGACGCGCGAGACCGAACAGGGCCAAAATCCGAGTCAGATAGTCCTGAGCGAGGAGCCGACGGCAAATGCCTCCGAGCCAATCGCCCCGAGCGAGGAGCCCGTTATCCCCAGATGAGCTCGGCGGTCTTCCGCCAGGCCGGGCGCTCCAGCAGGCGCTCGAGCCAGGCTCGCAGCGCCGGGTAGGGCGCGAAGTCGAAACCGCCCTCCGCGATCATCGAGAGGTGTGGCGCGTAGGCGAGATCGGCCAGCGAAAACGCTTCCTCGAGCCATTCCCGGCCCTCGAGCGCCGAGTCGAGAACGGCCAGATAGCGGGCCAGATCGCGGCGAGCGGCCGTGACCGCCGGCGCGTCGTGCTTGACGCGCATCGGCTCGGGCACGTGGGGGTTCGTCGCCCTGATGATGGGGAAGCAGGCCGGCGTCACGTGCCCGGCCTGGAAGAACTGCCAGCGCTGAACCGCCGCGCGCCCGCCGAGCGAGTGTGGGAGGAGCCGCGCCGCGGGATATTTCTCGGCGACGTACCAGTTAATGGCGTTCGATTCCCAAAGGACGAAGTCGCCGTCGGTGAGCACCGGGATTTTGCCCATGGGGTTCAGCACCAGGTAGTCGGTGCTACGGTTGCCGCCTTGGCGCCAGTCGACGAGCCGCGGTAGCCAGGACGACCCAGTCTCGAACAGCGCGAACGCCGCGCGCGCCGAGTTGCCCTGGGTCCTGCCATAGAACAGCTCCATGTCGACAGGCGAGCCTAGCACCGGATCGCCTTTTTGCGGCGTCAACGCCCCTTGCGGAGCAAGACCTCCACGCGCTTCGGCTTGACGAGGTCGGGGAGGCGGCCGACCCGCTGGAAGCCGAGCTTGCGATAGAAAGAGAGGGCGCGGCCATTCGCGGCGTCGCACGACACGAAGAGCCAGAGACGTTTCGTGAACACGCGCGCGGCCACGTGCTCCATGAGCGCGCGGCCCACGCCCTGGCCCGCGGCGTCGGGCCTCACCGCGAGCAGCGACACGAAGCTCCCGAGGAGAAAGCCGTCCTGCACGACGACGAGGCCGAGCGGCGGAGCACCTCGTCGCGTCTCCTTCGCGGACTGCGCGATCCACACCTCGCGTTCGCGCGCCATGCGCCCGAGGTAGCGTCCGAGGGGCGCCGCCGAGTAGCCGAGGCCGCGCCAGGGCTCGATGCCGACGATCCAGGTCGACTGCGCCCGCGCGAGCGCCGGCGTCGCACGAATGATGGTCATCTGATCTCCTCCGAACGGGCTGGCGAGGGGTTTGGCACTGGAAGGGGCCTTGGCGAAACCGGCCTGGGCGACGACCCCGGCGCGCGCGAAGCGAGGGCCGGCGCTGGGGCGGGCGCGAGCGCGAGCAAGTCCGCGACGGACACGAAGCGCAGGCCTCGGGTCCGCAGCGCGCCCAGGATCTCGGGCAGCGCCTCGGCGGTCCTCCGGCCGCGGCCGTTGATGTGGAAGATCACGATCGAGCCCGCGCGCGCGTGACCGACGACGTTGCGGATCATCCCGGCCTTGGTCGTGCGCGCGCTCGGATCGCCCGAGACGACGTCCCAGGTCACCGTGGGCAGACCGCGCTCGTGAACGACCTCGACGAGGCGCCGGCTCCAATCGCCGAACGGAGGACGGAAGGCCACGCTCTTCTTGCCGTAGCGCGCGAGCGCCGCCTCGGTTCGATCGATCTCCTCGCCGACGCGCGCCGCGGGCAAGCGAGACATGTGCGGGTGATCGTAGGAGTGATCGCCGAACGTGATGAGCGGATCGCGCGCGAGCTCGGCCATCTCGGCCGGGTGAAGCTCCACCCAGCGCCCCGAGACGAAGAGCGTCGCCGGCACGCGGCCTGCCCTCAGGATCTCGTAGACCTTGCGATCGAAGCCGTACCCCTGCGTGCGCGTCGCGCAGGCATCGAAGGTGATGGCGACGGCGGGCTCGGCGGTTTCGACCCTGTGGATAGGAGCCAGGTCGGGCCGCGCCTCTGCGGCGCGCGCCGCCGGGCCGAGCATCCCCACGGCCACCATGAGCACGCCGACTCCCCTCAAGGCCTGGTCCGACCCCACGCTACCCGAGGTCCAGGAGCATGACGATGGCGTCCTCCTGATCCTCGGCGTAGTAGTTCGGCCGGACGCCCACGGCGCGGAAGGCGAACCGGCGGTAAAGGCGCAACGCGACGGCATTCGATCGACGGACCTCGAGGGTGACATATCGGCAGATCTCACGCCGGGCGAAGTCGACGACGTGGGCGAGCATCCGCGAGGCGTGACCCGCGCGGCGCGCCTGGGGGTGCGTCGCGATGTTGAGGACGTGCACCTCGTCGGCGACGAGCCAGTAATTGCCGAAGGCGACGAGCTCGCCCGTCGCGGCGTCGCGGATGACGTCGACGTGGGCGAAGTCGCGGGCGATCTCCTCGAGGAATACCTGCCGCGACCAGGGCGACTTGAACGAAAGGCGCTCGATCTCCATGACGGCGTCGAGGTCGGACGCCTTCATCGGCTCGATCGTGAACGGCTGGGGGGCCTTGCTGAGCGCCATGGACGCAGGAGGGACGAAGGACCGGGCAAAATCGGCAAAATTCGCCGGAGGAGACGTTAAGCGGACGGAGGCGCCTCCGCAAGCAACGACGGGTCGGTCACGGCGCGGGCCGCCGAGAAGATGGCGGCCCACAGCCCGGGCACGCCCTCCCCCGTCTCGGCCGACACGAGGAGCGGCGCGGCGCGTCCGGCGCCGCCCGTGCCCCTGAAGGTCTGGCGCGCGCGCTCGCGCAGCAAACCGCGCTCGCTCGCCGAGAGCTTGTCGACCTTCGTGAACACGATCTGCGCCGGCACGTTCTCGGTGCCGAGCCACTCGTAAAGCTGGCGCTCCTCGTCCTCGATACCGCGGCGCGCGTCGACGAGGACGACGAACAGCGCCAGCGTGGGGCGTCCGCGCGTGTAGCCTTCGATGAGTGGCTGCCAGGAGTCGCGCTCCGTCCGGGAGACCTTGGCGTACCCATACCCCGGCAGGTCGCAGAGGCGCAGGACCTCGACGGGCGCGCCCTTGGCCAAGGTCAGCTGGAACAGCACGATGCCGCGCGTCCGCCCCGGCGTGCGCGACGTGCGCGCGAGCGCCTTGCGGCCGGCCAACCGGTTGAGCAGCGTCGATTTGCCCACGTTCGAGCGGCCGGCGATGGCGATCTCGACGGGACCCGACGCCGGCAAGCTCCCGGCGTCGCGCGCCTCGGCGAGGAACACAGCGTCGCGCACGTCGGGCGGCGGGGGGGGATTGTCGCGGGGCACGGCCGTCTAGGTTAGCATCGCTTGGTGACGCGCGGGCTCAAGGTGCTCGGCCTGACCGGCGGGATCGGGTCCGGGAAGTCGACGGCCGGGTGCCTCATCGCGGAGCTGGGCGTGCCCGTCCTCGACGCCGACCAGCTCGCGCGCGAGGTCGTCGAGCCTGGGCGACCCGCCCTCGCCGAGGTCGCGGCGGCCTGGCCGCAGGCCATCGGCCCCGACGGACGCGTCGACCGCAAGCGCCTCGCCGACATCATCTTCGCCGACGCGGCCGAGCGCGTGCGGCTCGAGGCCATCACCCACCCGCGCATCCAGGCCCTCGCCGACGAGCGCCTCGCCGAGCTCGCCGCCAAGGGCCACGCCCTCGCCGTCTACGAGGCGTCGCTGCTGGTCGAGAGCGGCCGCTACAAGGACTTCGACGGGCTCGTCGTCGTCACGGCTTCGCCCGAGACCCAGCTCGAGCGGATCCTGGCGCGCGGCGAGCTCACAGAGGCGGAGGCCCAGGCGCGCATCGACGCCCAGCTCCCGCTGCTCGCGAAGGTCCGCGTCGCCACGCACCTCATCGACAACGACGGCGACCTCG
>DATKFB010000406.1:0-13546 GCA_035544435.1 Polyangia bacterium | reverse complement strand
CGCACGCCGGCCGAGATCCGCGCCGAGCTGACCCAGCGGCTCGCGACGTACATCAAGGACGACTCTGCCGTCGTCACCGTGGCCGTTACGGCCATCAACAGCTACCGCATCACCGTGAGCGGCAACGTCGAGCACCCCGGGACGTTCAACGCCAGCCACTACATCACGATCTCGGAGGCCATGGCGCTCGCGGGCGGGCCCAACCGCTTCAGCGAGCCCGAGGAGGCCGTCGTCATCCGCACCGATCAGCGCGGCACGCGGCGCATCCCCGTGAACTATCCGGCGATGCTGGCTGGCATTCACCCCGAGCAGAACGTCGTGCTGCTACCGGGGGACGTTCTTTACGTTCCCTGAACCTTGCCCCGAGCTTTGTCCCGATCCCGTTTGACTTGAGCCTGCGCCCCCGGCGCCCGGCTCGCCGTTCCCCGTCGGTGCGGGCAGATCTTCGGGGGAGCGGCCGGCGTCCTCGGGCCGGCTCTCGCCCAGGGGAACCGCGCCCGGGAGCACGCCGTGGAAGATGGGAGGCGCCGCCGCGCCGTGCACGAAGGCGCCGCCCACGGTGAGCATGACGGTTTGCCGCTCGAGGTCGTCGATTCTGATCGCGGTGCTCAAGTCGTTGCCGTTTCCGAATTGCCGGCTGTACGTGTACTCGAGGCTGGCCCAGATGGGCAGGCGCTCGCCGCGCGCCGTGAACGACGCACCCGCCGTCCGGAGCTCGTACGCGCGGTGCGTGCCCGTGTCGTCGAAGAGACGCGCGTAGGTGTAGCCGCCGTAGCCGACCAGGAAGAAGCGCTCGCTGCGCGCGAGCGGGAGCGCCAGGCGCAGGGCCGCCTGGTCGCTGATCGTCGCCGCGCCGATGAAGAGGTTCGCCGTCGCGGTCTGCGCCCCGCTCAGCGTTGCGAACCAGTAGATGCGCCGGTACGTCACCTCGGCGAGGGCGGCCGGCTCGAGCACCTGCGTCCCGTGAAAGTCGAGGATGCCCAGGGCCCCCGCCTTGAGCTGGACCCACCAAGCGAGCCCGAGATCACGGCGCCAGCCGGCGAGCGCCTGCGCGAGGAGGAGTTGATCCGAAGCGCCCACGACGCCGGGCGTGATGTTGTCGGCGACGTCGGCCTCGACGCTCAGGAGGTTCTGCCCGAATTCGCGCTCGGCGCGCGCGTTGGCGCCGACGACGACAGACGTCGTGAAGTCGAGGAACGAGCGCAGGTAGTGCATGCCCGCGAAGCGGAAGCTCTGCAGGACGCGCGAGCGCTTCCCGACCTGGTGCACGAGCTCCTCCGTCGCGCCCAGCGAGACGTAGCGGCTCGTCAGGCCGGACTGGGCCGTCGCGCCGCCGGCGACGTCGACGCCCGTGGGGGTCGACGACTGCCCGTAGGCGAGGCTCGCGCCGAGCCGCATCTGCGTGGGCGCCGACAGTCGCAACTCGGACAGCCAGGCGAGCTCCATCGAGAGCGCCATCGGGCCGCGACCGTGGAAGTAGAAGGTGTCGGACATCCGAAGGCCGAGCGAGTGGTCCGCGTTCCCTTGACGCAGATGCGCGCGCGCAGTTCCGGCGATGACGCCGAACTCGTCGCTCACGGGATTCATGCTCGGGGGCACCAACCTCGCGTTGTCCGTGTAGCCCACGCTCGCGCTCGGCAGCCCCTCGAGGACGTAGTCCGCGCGCGCGCCGCCCGCGCCCGCGACGACAACAGCTCCGGCTACGACGAACGTCGCCAGGCCGCCCTTTCTCGTCCGCGGTTGCATGGGCGCGAAAAGTAACCCATCCGCCTCGACGCGGCGAGGGGACGCGGCGAGGGGTTGACGGGAAGGATCCGCGCCCTTGCCTCGGTCACGTCGCGATGTTGGAATGCGCCCCGTGCTTGCCGGAGGTGCGGACCGCGTCTCGCGACGGATGGGCGGCCGGGAGACGGCCCTGTGGACGATAGGCGCGCTGTCGTTGTTCTTCGTGTGGTCGCTCTTCGTTCATCAACGCCTCGCGAACGACGCCTACCAGTATCTGAGCGTCGCCGAGAACCTGGCCGCCGGGCGCGGCATCGTCACGAGCCTCGTGCACTTCGACGTCGAGCGGGCTCACGGGACCGCGCCGGCGCCGCTCACGACCTTCCCGCCGGGCTTCCCCATCGCGGTCGCCGCGCTGTGCAAGGTCGGGCTTCCGCCCGAAACGGCGGCGCTCGGGATCTCGATGCTCGCGCTCACGCTCGTCGTGGGCCTGCTCGCGAGCGCGTGCAACGCGGTGGAGCTCGACCTCCTGGAGTCGCGGGCCGTGCTCTTTCTCTTCGCCGTCAACGCCTACACGCTGTCGTACGCGGGCGCGGTCGCCAGCGAGGCGCTCTTCACGCTGTTCCTCACGGCGGCGGTGGCTTCGGTGTTGCTGGCCGAGCGGGCGGAAAATCGACCGACCGTCCTTCTCTTCTCCGCCGTCGGCGGCGTCGCGATCGGCCTCTCCTACTGGGTGCG
This sequence comes from Polyangia bacterium, assembly GCA_035544435.1. Taxonomy (GTDB): domain Bacteria; phylum Myxococcota_A; class Polyangia; order Fen-1088; family Fen-1088; genus DASZFV01. The sequence continues at coordinate 11,086 of DATKFB010000406.1, read as the reverse complement.
CTACGCGGGGCTCCTCGCGATCGTCGGCCTCGCGGCCGCGCTCGGGGTGTCCTTCCTCGCGCGTCGCACGCGGCGCGCTTTCGAGGCGTTGGTCGTCACGCTGGCGCCCGCGCTGGTGCTCGTGGCGGCGGGGTTCGCGCGCAACATCCAGCTGACGGGAAGCTGGAAAGGCGGCAACACCAAGATCGTCCACCATCCCCTCGTCTCGATGGTCAAGCTCACGATCGTCTCCTTCTCCCATCTTCTCCTCGGCGACGGGGAGTCGCGGCCGGCACGGGCGTGCCAGGGCCTCTTCTTGCTCTGCCTGGGTTTCGTGCTCGTGCGCTGGCGGCGCTGGCCGAGAGGCCCGGCCGCGTCGCGCGCGTTCGTCATCGCCTCTGTGGCGGCTCTGTATTCGGCGTTGATGTTCTACGTCGGGAGCCGCTCGGTGATCTCGTATGGCGCGCGAATGTTTCTCCCTGTCCTGCCATTCTTGCTGCTGCTCCTCGCGACCGTCGTGGAGCCGGCCAAGGACGCGCGCGGCCGCCTGGCGGTGCTGGTCGGCTGCGGCGCCTACGCGCTCTCGGCGCTCCTCAACGCGCCGCCGGCCCGCTCCGGCCACCTCGAGGTCGCGTCGCGCCTCGCCCGTCCGATGTCGGACGGCGCGCCGTTGCGCGCGTGGATCGACGCGCACGTCGGGCCGCAGGAGTCGCTGCTGGCCGCTGACGGCCAGGCCACGGGCCACCTGCTGCGCCGGCCGGTCGTGAGCTTGGTCGGAAGCGAATACAGCGACGAGACCTGGAGCGAAGGATCGATCGAGCGGACGATGGAGCGCTTCGGGATCCGCTACCTCATCCTTTACCGCCCGGCGACGGGCGTCGAAGCCGAGTCCAGTTTCCTGTCGGCCTTAATCGAGGGCCGCCCAGACCCGCACCTGGGGCTCGCCGCCCGCAACGACCAGACCCTCGTCTTCGAGCGCGGCCCCTAATCGGCGCCACGGCCGTCGTTCGGAGTCCCGCCGCCTTGCGGCGTCGCCAGGCCGCGGCTAAGTTCTCGCCAATGAACGCGCCGAGTCTCGTGGCGCTCGCGGTGCTCGCCGCGAGCGCGCCCGCGTCCGCGAAGCCGGCGCCCGGGATCGTGATCCGGAATGGCGCCGACACGATCGAGGTCGCGGCGGGCCGCGCCTCCTGGACGCTGTCGACGAAGGCCTTCGACGTCGTTCACGCGGCGTCCGTCGACGGCAAGCCGCGCGTCGGCCCCGGTCGCGTCACGGTGCGCGCGCTCGGGAAGGACCTGACGTTCGGCCCGCCCACCGAGGTCACGCGCGGCGCCGACTGGGTCGAGCTGCGCGGTTGGGCGGATGCCGCGAGCCACCTCTGGTACATCGCGCGCTATCAGTTCTACGCCGATCATCCGTTCGCCCGCCTCGTGCTCACGCTCACCGATCGCCACGACTCGTCTCCCGCCGAGGAGCCGTCCGACGCGCACTGGAAGAACCTCCTCTTCGGCAAGCTGAGGCTCGAGCTCGGCGCCCGCGGCGGCTCGCCCACGAGCATCACGCAGCACAACAGCTACAGCGCCTCGTCGCCGGGCGGCCCTTGGGTCGACGTCGTGAACGTTTCCGGCGCGCCTTACCAGTGGACGGTGCCCGATCCGCCAGTGACGAAGGCGCGCATCGAGCTCGCCCACGCCGGCAACGACCGCTCGAACCAGATCGTGTGGCACCCCGCGTTCGAGGGCCGCGCGCGCCTCACGGCCCTCGTGACGCCCTTTTCGGGCGGCGCCGCCTATCACGCCGCCAAGGCCGTCCCCTACGAGGTCGTCGACGCCTCCGGCAAGTCCCACGCCGTCGCCGGCGATCAGCGCAACGACCGCATCGATCTCGGAACGTGGACGCTCGGCAAGGGCTCGCTCGTGCGCCTCGCGGCCGTCTGCGACGGCAACGAAATCGCCCTCGCAGGTCCGCTCGAGGTCTCGCCGCAGCCGGGCGGGTCGACCTTCCAGGTCGCGCTCGGCGTCCGCGACGCAGGCGCGCTCGCCACCGGCCCCGTGACCCTGGTCGTCAAGGACTTCTGGCAGCACCACCCGATGTCGCTGTGGCGCACGCCCGACGCTCTCGGCTGGCAGGCGCTCGAGCGCGACGAGCAGTACACGGGCGGGATGGGCGTCACGATCGAGTCGCTCATCGCGCTCGACGGTCCAGCGGCCGCATCGGAGGTTCTCTACGCGCCGCCGCCGCGCGCGCTGCCCGCCAACGTGCACCCCGTCGACGGCTCGGTCGCGCACGGCCCCGTGGGCGACCGCTTCGACGCGCTCGTGAAGGCCTTCGTGCCAGCCTACTGGGACGAGCAGGAGCGCACGGATGGCTTCGGCTGGCGAAACTGGGGCGACTATCAGATCGGTACGAGCTACACCGACAAGAAGGCGGGGCCCGTCGAGGACTGGGCTAATTTACAGTACGATCTGCCGAACGGCCTGCTGCTCGCCTGGCTGCGCACGGGCGAGCCCAAGCTGTGGCGCTGGGCGCAGGCCAGCGTGCGGCACCTCATGGACCTCGACTTCGTGAAGTTCAACCCGTTCATGGAGAAGATGAACGGCCTCGTCTATCGCAAGGGCGAGATGCTGCGGGCGCGCTCGCACATCGACGCCGAACCGATCGTCGACCAGTGCTTCGCCTGGCGATCGTTGCTCCTTTACCACGCGCTCACGGGCGAGCAGTGGGCCAAGGACCTGGCCAAGCAGAACATCGATCGCCTCGTCTATTACGCCTCGACGCGCCCCAACTACGTGCTCGCCGGCGGGCGTCCCACGGGGTGGATGCTGCGCGGCGCGCTCGCGGGCGCCGAGTGGTTCCCCGACGACCACGCACACGGCTATCAGGCGACGGCCGACGAGATCGTCCGCCTGCTGCTGGGCTACTACAAGGATCACGGGCGCCTGCCGGGGCGGCAGCCCGTCTGGAACGGCCAGATCGTCGAGGGCCTCGCCGAGTATCACCGGCGCACGCACCGCGCGGACGTCGCCGCCGTCATCGTCGGCGAGATGCGCCACCTGCTCGCGGAGGGCCTACGGCGCCGCCCCGACGGAGGCTTCGACTTTCGCTACTGCTACGACGAGCAGCCCGACTGCCCGAAGTGGACCGACGACGACAACTACCTGTTCCTCTGGCTCGGCTCGATCGCCTACGCGGGCGAGCTCTCGCACGATCCGTTCTTCACGAAGTGGGCCGACACCTTGTTCACCTACGGCGAAGGCAAGCAAGCCGGCCGCCGGGACATCCGCAGCTGGACGAGCGTGCTGGCGTTCCCGCACCTCTTCGTCGAGCTCTCAGCGCGGCGTCATTGAGCGAGGCGCGTGAAGCCCGAAGGCGACATCAGGAAGTACGACTATCTCGACGCGTGCCGCGGCTACGCCATCTTGCTCGTCATGATCGCGCACTCCTACCAGGCCTTCCCCAACTTGCCCTGGCACGTCATGAGGTTGACGAACCTCGGCTTCAAGGGCGTGCAGCTCTTCTTCGTCGTCAGCAGCTTGACGCTCGCGATGTCCTGGAGGCGCCGCAGCCGGATCGACGAGCGCCCCTTCGCCGCCTTCATGGTCCGCCGCTTCTTCCGCATCGCGCCCGCGTTCGTCGTGGCGTTCTTCTTCTATCTGGTCGTGTTCCCGCCCGGGGCCAGGTTCAACTGGACCGAGGCGCTCACGACCCTCACTTTCACGAACGGATGGAGCCCGGCCACGATGGCCACGGTGCCGGGCGCCTGGCAGGCTATTGACGGGAGCTGGAGCGTCGCCGTCGAGTTCGGCTTCTATCTGCTGTTCCCGCTGTTCGCGCTCGGCCTCACGACACTCGGGCGCGCGCTGGGCGCCTTCGCGGCGCTGCTCGCCCTCGCCTACGTCCTCGACGGCCTCGGTTTCGGCTTCTACTCGGCGCGCTATGGCGCCGCGGCCGCCGATCAGTTCATCTTCTATTGGCTTCCTAATCAGCTCCCCGTCTTCTGCCTCGGCTTCGTGGCGTTGTTCCTGCCGGAACGTCTCGGCAAGCGCGACCTCGGCCGGACCGGGACCGTGCTCTGCGCGCTGCTCGTCTGCGCCTTCGCGGCTTTGAGCTACATCCCGTTCCAGCGCACGCCCCAGCTCACGCCGCCATTTCTTCCGCTCCACGTCGTGGCCGCTCTGTTCTTCTGCGCGTTCGTCACGGTACTGGGCCTGTCGCCCGGCAACCCATTCACGAACCGTCCCATGATCGCGCTCGGCAAGGTGAGCTTCAGCGCCTACCTGCTGCACTGGACGTTCATCGCGCTCGGCGCGCACCTGTTCGACGTCGGCGCCAGCGGGCTCGAGGCCATCGGCGCGGCGACGGCGCTCGCCGCCCTCGTGATCGTCCTGACCTACATCGCCGCCTCGCTGACCTACCGGCGCCTCGAGCAGCCGATGATCGCCGTCGGCCACCGCCTCGCCGAAAAGACGAACGGCTGATTCAGCGCGGGCTCGTGTCGCGCCAGCTGAGCTTCAGGTTGATCCAGAAGTTCCAGCCCGTGACGATCGCGATCGACGCGAGGTTGGCGACGTAACGGTTCATGTGCAGGAAGTTGAACATGATGTTGAGCAGCGCCACGTTGAGGACGACGCCCAGCCCGCACACGGCCGCGAACTTCATGAGACGGCGAAGCCGGTGACGGAGGCCGGGCTGGCGCGCGGCGAGATCCCGAAACGTCCAGAGGTCGTTCCACAGGAAGTTGTTCACGATGGCTGCCGACGCCGCGACGAGCTTGCTGCGCGTGAGGCCCCATCCCAGCATGGACGGATCGCTCAGCAGGTAGAGCACCGCCATGTCGACGACGACGCCGCTGCCACCCACTACGGCGAAGCGCGCGAAGCGGGCGATGGGCAGCGTGTCGAGCCGCAGCCGCACGAGGTGGCGCAGGTACTCGACGTAGACCTGCGCCGTGACCTTGCTCTCGCCGTGCGCGCGCTCGCGGAAGACGTAGCCCACCTCGGCGACGCGGTTCATGCGGCCGCGGCCCAGAACCTCGATGAGGATCTTGTAGCCGACGGGATTGAGCGCCACCCCCGCGATCGAGGCGCGGCGAAACATGAAGTACCCGCTCATCGGATCCGAGACGGCACCCACGACGCGCGGCAAGATCATGAGCCCGAGGAGCTGCGCGCCACGCGAGAGCGCGCGGCGATGCAGGGCCCAGTTCGAGACGCCGCCCCCGTCGACGTTGCGGCTCGCGACGGCCAGCTCGGCGCCGCGGCTGATCTCCTCGTAGAGACCGGCCACGACCTCGGGCGGATGTTGCAGATCGGCGTCGATGACGGCCAGGACGTCGCCTCGGGCGATCTGCCAACCGCGGATGACCGCGGTGGAGAGGCCGCGCTCGCCGACGCGCCGGATGACGCGCAGGCTGGGATACTGCGGCACGAGCTCAAGCGCGACCTCCCAGGTGCGGTCCTTGCTGTCGTCGTCGACGACGATGAGCTCGTAGGCGCCCGGCAGCGGGCCGTCGAGGATCTGCGTGAGGCGCGCCACGAGCTCGCGGATGTTCTTGCTCTCGTTGTACGTCGGGATGACGAGCGACAGATGCACGGGCGAGGTGGCCCCCGACGGCATCTCCGGCAACACGAGCGAGCCCGTGGGGGTCGGCACGAGCGCGGCTGCGTTCGACTCGGTATCGGCCGCTGTCATGAAAGCGAGCGATACTAACAGTCGGCATCACACAAGCCAAGGACGGCGCCGCGCCGGAGGTGGTCTCGTTCCGCGGCGAGCGTGCTAATTTGAGCCCAAGCTTGGACCAGGCAGCGACGGTGATGTTCACCCCAGAGCTCAGCGACTCGTCGCAGATAAGCGCGAGCCCGACGGCCTGGACGGTCTGACGATGGCAGCGCCTTCGGCTCTCAGGACCCTCGCCGTCCAGGCCTCCCACTACTCGGTGGCGAGCCTCTTCTCCGTCGTCGCCGGGCTCGTGACCTTCCCTCTGCTGACGCGTGTGTTCTCCGTCGCCGACTACGGCGTGATGAACCTCGTCGCGGCGACGCTCACGGTGTCCGTCGCGCTGGGCAAGGTCGGCGTCCAGCACTCGATCCTGCGCTACGAGAGCGAGATCCGCGCCGGCAAGGGCGGCTACACGTTGAAACAGCTCTACTCGACGACCGAGATCGGGATGCTCGGCTCGGCCCTCCTCGTGATGCTGGTGCTCCTCGTCGGGGCCCGCGTTGTCCCCATGGAGTGGCTCGGCGATCCGAGGCTGCGGAAACTTTTCACGATCGCGTCGTTACTGATCGTGGTGCAGGTGCTCGAGAGCGCGTTCGTCAACTTCCTCCGCGCGGAGCAGCAGACGACCGTGCTCATGAAGTACCAGGTCGCGAAGAAGTACCTGGGGCTCGGGCTCATCCTCTTTGCCGTCTTCGTCCTCTCGCGTACGCTGACCTCCTTCTACACCGCCTCCGTCGTGTCCGAGACGTGCGCCGTGGCCATCTTGGCTGCCTTCCTCTTTCGCAACGGCCGCCGCCCGCGCCCGGCGCTCGCCGAGTTCTCTCGCCCGCTGTACCGCGAGCTGCTCACGTTCGGCATCCCCATGATGATCGGGTACGAGCTGTCGGGCATCGTGCTCGCCGTCGGCGATCGCTACGTCATCGCCGGGACTATCGGCGAGACGCCGCTCGGGCTCTACGGAGCGGCGTACAACCTTTGCCAGTACGTCCAGGCCGTGCTCATCACGTCACTCGGCCAGGCCATCATGCCGATTTACATGAAGATGTGGGACGAGAAGGGCGTCGACGAGACCTCGGCGTTCATCACGCGGTCGCTGCGGACGTACGCGCTCCTGGCGGCGCCCGTCATCGCAGGCTTCGCCTCGGTGGGTCCCGAGCTCCTCGTGGCGCTCGCGTCCAACAAGTACTCCAGCGCCTCGCCGATCCTGCCCTGGGTCATCGCCGGCATGATCGTCGACGGCACGAACTCGATGCTGGGCGCGGGCCTGTTCATCCACCGCAAGACGCGCGTCATCATGGCGATCGTCGTGAGCGGCGCTGCCTTCAACATCGGGCTCAACCTCATCCTCGTCCCTCGCATCGGCATCATCGGCGCCGCGATCGCGACGCTCGTGAGCTACTCGGGGACGGCGCTGGCCCTCCGCATCGCGGGGCGGCGCCTGCTGCCCGTGCCCTTGCCGTGGCTCACTTTCTTGCGGGCGGGCATCGCCGCCGGCATCATGTATCTGGTCCTGCAGCACGTCCTGCCTGGCCACCGACTCTTGACGGTGGCCGTCCGCATCCTCGTAGGAGCTCCCATCTACGTCGCGGTCATGACCCTCATCGACGGCGACGCCCGCGCCATGGTGGAAAAGCCCATCGCGCGGCTGCGGCGGTTGATCCATCCCGAAAGAACGCCGTGAGCGTCGGGACGAAGGCGCTCAAGCACGCCGTCAAGATGGTCCTGGCGTCTCCCGTGGGCTGGCGCACCGTCGGCTCGATGCTGCGTCAGCCCGGCGTGATCGTCTTAACCTACCACCGCGTCGTGGGCGACGAGCCGAGCCTCCCGGGCGTCTCGGTCGCCAACTTCAACGAACAGATGCGCTGGCTCCGCGCCAACTGCGATCCGATCGGGCCCGACGATTTGATGGCGCGCGCGCGGGCGCCGCGCAGCGGGCGGCCCGCCGTGCTCGTGACCTTCGACGACGGCTACCGCAGCTACCACGACCTGGCCTACCCGGCGCTCAAGCAGCACGGGATCCCCGCGCTGGTCTTCCTCGTGACCGGCCTCGTCGACGAGCCCGGCATGCTGTGGACCGATCGCGTGCAGTGGGCCGCACTCACGACGCCGCTCACGAGCGTGTCGCTCCCGTGGCTCGAGGGCGGCACGCCGTTCGAGCTCGCCGATCGCCACGCGCGCAAGGCCCTGAGCGGCGCCGCGCGCGCGTTCCTCAAGACCATCCCCGACGCCCTCCGCGTCGAGCGGGTCGAGGACCTCGTGGGGACGCTGGGCGGTTCGCCCCCGCGAGAGCGCCAGATGGTGACCTGGGACGAGGTGCGGCGCACGATGGACCTGACGACCTTCGGCGGTCACACGCACACCCACTGCATCCTCTCGCGGGTGGACCGCGCCGGTGCCACGCGGGAGATCGGGATCTGCCGCGATCGCATCGCCGCCGAGACGGGCAAGACTCCGACGTACTTCGCTTACCCGAACGGGGCATCGGCCGATTTCACGCCGGAGACGCGCGAGGTCCTGCAGGCCCACGGCTTCGAGATCGCCTTTTCGACCAACCAGGGGATCGCGGGCGCCGACAGCGACTGGATGGCCGTCAAGCGCGTCCCTGGCATCAACGACGACGTTCCGAGCTTCGTCTGGCAGGCCGCGGGCCTCGCGTCCGGCTCCTAGGCCTTGCGGCGGCCTGGCATGATGTGCGCCGCGAGCGGAAAGCGCTCGGCCATCGACGGCTCGTACGTGACACCCTCCGCTTCCGTCGAGCGGCCGCTCTGTGTCTTGAGGTGAACGTAGCGCTCGAGGAGCCCGCACAGCGCCCAGTAAGGCGTCATGACGGCGCCCTCGAGCGTGGGCGTCCCGTAGATTCCGCCCATGGCCATGCAGATCGTCGCGACCGTGAACCCGAGCGCGAGCGCGCGCGTCTCGGGATCGTCGGGCGGCGCGTTGCGCCGGATGTAATTCGCCAGCCGGAAGAGCGTATAGATCACGAGCAGCAACGTGAGCAGGCCCTGCGGCCCACTCTCGGCGAGCGTGAGGACGTAGAAGTTATGGGCGTCGAATCCCCTGTACGCGGGCGCAAAGTTTCCGATCTCGAACGAGAACTTGTGGAAGCCGACTCCGATGGGGTGGGCGCGCAGCATGCTCATCGCGCCCGCCCAGATCTCCCAGCGGCTCGCCGTGCTCGTGTCGACCTCGCCGTGGGCCTTATTGTCCTGCTGCTGCGTCTCCTCGACGCGCTGAAACACGCTGTCGGGGAGGTACCCCGCGAGCGACACGAGGGTGACGCCCACGATGGCGGCCACGATGATGCTCTTTCTCAGCAGCAGCAAGGTGAAGGACAGCAGCACGAGGAAGTACGACTGCCGCGAGTACGTCGCGAGCGTGCCGCCCGCGAGCAGGACACAGCCACCGACGGCGGCCAGGCGCCACTTGACGCTGCCCGGGCCGCGCAGGAACAGCGCCAGCCCGAGGAACATCGGCATGAACATCGCGTAGAAGACGCCGGCGCGGTTGGCGTTGTGCCAGTCGGCCCCGAAGGGCCCGGAGGCGCGGCGAAACGCGTTGTACTTTCCGAAGCCGTAGTCGAGCCCCTCGCGCAGCCCCTCGAGGCCTGCGACGGCCGCGATCACCATGATCCAGATGATGAGCTGGCGCGTCGTCTTCTCGTCCTGGCGGCACCGCAGATATAGGAAGTAGAACAGCGGGTAAAAGAGCCCGTTCTTGAGGAAGGTCAGATCCTCCATGAAGCGTTCGGTGGAGCGGATCTCGCTCACGAGGAACGAGAAGACGAGGGCCGCGAAGAAATAGAAAAGCGGCTCGCGCAGCATCCCCTTGACCGACGAGTCGAGGATCTCGGGCTTGCCCCGCATCGCGATGAGGATGAGGACGAAGAGGATGTTGCCGGGCGCGACGGCCGGGATGCCCGTCTGCAGCGGGAGGTGGAGCTCGTTGACGACGTAGAACACCGTGAAGAACAGGAGCGCCTTCAGCATTTTCCTTCCCTACGCCGGCGCGGCGTCGAGATAGCGCCGCGCCCACAGCTCGAGTGACAACACGAGCCAGAGTAACTCGCCGTAGTCGGCCTGGCCATCGAGGTGGTCCTTGAGATAGCGCTGCGCGGCTGCGGGCCGAATGAGCCCGCGCTCGCGGAAGGACTGGCTGCCCAGCAGATCGGCCGCCAACCTCGCGAGCGGCCCGCGGAACCACTTCGCGAGCGGGATGCCGAACCCCTGCTTGGGCTTGTCGAGGACGTCGGCGGGGAGCCAGCGCGCCGCCACCTTACGCAGCAGGTACTTGCCGCGATGGCCGCGCACCCTGAGGTCGCGCGGCAGGCGCACGCCGAACTCGACGACGCGATGGTCGAGGAAGGGCGCGCGACCCTCGAGCGAGTTCGCCATGGCCATCCGATCGAGCTTCACGAGGACGTCGTCGGGCAAGTAGCTCGCGAAGTCGATCGCGACGCACTGGTCGAGCGCCTCGAGGCCTTCCGCGGCGACCGCCGCGAGGCCGCCGTAGTGGCCCGCCGCGGAAGGTCGAACGGCTTCCCCGAGGAGATCGTCGGCGACGCTGGCGCGCGTGACGGCGACGCCGCTCAGGTAGCTGTCGGGGAAGGGTTGGCGCAGGCGCTCGGCGATGGCGCGCAGGCGGTACCCGCGCTCGGCCGGGACGAGGCGGCCCGCGACGGCCGCTGTCGCCGCGGCGGCGGGCTTAAGCGCGCCGAGTCGCTGCAGGTCGAGGTAGCGCAGGTACCGGTCGTACCCCGCGAACGCCTCGTCACCCGCGTCGCCCGTCAGCACCATCTTGACGTGCTCGCGGGCGAGCTTCGCGACGAGGTAGGTCGGGACGGCCGAGGCGTCCGCAAAGGGCTCGTCGAGGTACCAGACGAGCTGCTGCAGGAGATCGACGGCGTCGGGCTCGACGACGAGCTCGTGGTGCTCGGTGCCGAGGTGCTGCGACACGCGGCGAGCGTCGGATAGCTCGTTGTACTCGTCCTCGCGGAAGCCGATCGAGAACGTGCGCACGGGCTGGCGCAGGTGGCGCGACATGAGCGCGACGACGACGCTCGAGTCGAGGCCGCCGCTCAGGAAGGCCCCGAACGGGACGTCGGCGACGAGCCGGCTGCCGACGGCCCGATCGAGGAGACGCGCCAGCTCCTGCTCGGCGTCGGCCTCGCTGAGCTGGTGCTTGGGCGCGAGGTCGAGCTGGTAGTAGCGACGAACGCTCACTTGGCCGTCGACGAAGCGGAGCGTGTGGCCGGGGGGCAGCTTCTGCACGCCCTCGAAGATGCTGCCGGGAGTCGGGACGTAGCCGAAGCAGACGTAGGCGCGCACGGCCTCGGGGGCGACAGCGCGCCGAAAGCCCGGGACGCGCAGCAACGACTTGAGCTCGCTCGCGAAG
>DATKFB010000405.1:0-3132 GCA_035544435.1 Polyangia bacterium | reverse complement strand
CGGGCGCTACGTGGAGAAGACGGGCTCCGGTTTCACGATGGGCTCAGGCGAGGACGACTACCTCTTCGACCTCAAGCTGGCGCACGTCCCCGACGACGCGGCGATCTGGATCAAGACGCGTCCCCTCTCGGACGCGGACGCGAAGAAGAGCCTCGAGGTGCTGACCGACGCCTACCTTCACGCCGGCTCGTCGGCGAGGCCGCTCGTCGAGATGGGCTACGACGCCAAGGCCGTTACGAACCGGTTCGAGACGAGTGTCGGGTCCAATCGGGCTCTCGTCGTGTCGCTCGACGCGCGCGCGCGAGGCGAGCGGAGCACCGAGCTGCGGCGAATCGATCTGATTGTGCTGAAATTCAATTACGCGCGGCTCGAGTCAACGAGCGATGCGACCCCGGCGAGCGGCACGGCGGGCCCCCCTCCGCAAGGACACTCCAAGATTTCGACGGCACTCATGATGATCGGCTACGTCAACACCGCGAGTCGCTTCGACCTCTCGCGCGGCGATCTGGACAAGCTCGTCGCACGGTTATCCTGGTCGCCGCTCCCGTCGAGACCTCGCGGCGCTGCCCCCGGGGACGAGGAGGAGGGGGACAGTCGCTGGACGGCTACGGGCTACGAGCAGCGTCGATTCGGTTGGAAGCTGAGCTATCCGCCCGGGAAGAAGGCCTTCGTAGGCGTCGACTGGCGCCTCCAGGAGGGCGCCGACACCGAGGGGAGCGGATACAAGGGTCGAGTCGACCTCAGCTTCGAGAACATCCACAACAACGCCTTCATCTGGACGGACACGACGCCGCTTCCGGCCGACGAGACGACGAAGGATCTGGACGTGTTGTTCGAGAACTACGTCGGCCGGCTCTCCGAGGTCGGCTTCGGCGGCCACGCCGTGATCTCCTCTCGCGAGGAGATCAAGGTAGGCGGCTATCCAGCCGTGAGCGCAATCGTCGAACGCGAACCGACGCCGGCCGAGCGCGAGGGGCGTGTGCGCACGAACGCAACGAAGCTCCGCCTCGTCGTTACGAAGTTCGACTACGTCGAGCGGCCGCGGCAGCCGGGCGTGCCCGGAGAGCGCGGCGTCGCTTTCATGGTTATCGGGTACGCCAATGACTCTAAGCGCTTCGCCGACAGCATCGAAGAGTTCGCGCGGTTCGTCGGTCGGCTGAGCTGGCCCCCGCCAGCGCCAGGGCCGGGCGGCAAGCCGTCCGCGCCGACGCCGGGCGCGCCGCAGAAGCCGCCTGCCAAGCCCGTCGATCCCAACCAGCCCACGCTCGAGACCTGAGGCGCAGGTCGGCCGAGGCTCGGGGCGGGCGCCACGTCGAAGTTCGATCTTAAGCAGTCGGCGCCTTCGTCGTCCGTCGCGGTATCGACCGTCTCCGCTTCGGTGCGTGAACGACAGTCGAGAATCGGCATCCGCAGGGCTACTAATCGACAGCACGAGCCGCTCCAAGAATCTCTGGCCCTTCGCGCGTCATCGCGCAATGCGTGCACGTCCAAGCGTTCGCGCTCGGCGCTCGTGTACTGCTGGTGAGGGCCACGCCGCGAGCAACCCGCGCGGCGGCGCGAGAAGCCGGTTGACCACGTGCCCTGAGCCAACGAACGTTGCAGTAGACGTTGAAGGCGGCTCCGTTTATGGTCCCAGGCCATGTCGGACGTTCAAAACATCATCCAGTCGTTCACCGCCAAACTAACCGCGGTCATTGAGGCTCAGGCTCTCGCTCACGCCCGGTCAGCCGTCCTCGTCGCCCTCGGTGGGGGCGGCGCCGTAGCCAAGCGCAGAGGGAGGCCCCCAAAGGCTCTTCGGGCTTCGGCGATGCCCCAGCTCACAGTGACGAAAGCGCCCGCCAAGAAGCCCAGGAAGAAGGCGCCACTCCAGCTCTGCCCGGTCCCGGGTTGCAAGAACCCCGCCGCGCCTGTTTTCGGGATGGTCTGCGCCAAGCACAAAGACTTGCCCAAGACCAAGATCAAGAGGTTCCGGGAGGAGCGGAAGGCCAAGGGGCTGAAGGCGGATGGTGTGACCGCGCCGAAGAAGCGCGTCAGGAGGCCAGGGCGCCCGAAGACCGCCAAGGCTCCAAAGGCCCCGAAGAAGCGCGGGCGGAAGCCAGGGAGCAAACCGGCGGCACCGGGCGCTGGCGCGACGAGCCCGACGACGGCGAAGTAGCCGCCGACAGCAGGCGTCTCAGTCAATGAGAAGTCAGTCCCTTCACGAGCGCGAGTTCGTGCGCGGACTGGCCGAGGCCAACGAGGCGCCGGACGCGCTCGCTCACAAGCGTCCCCCCGAGCCACCGCCCTTCCCTAATTTCAACGAGCCCAGGCGAACATTGCCTCATGCGCAGCGCGGCGAGCGTTGACACTCGGGCGAACTTTGCATGGCCGTCGTTGAGGGGACAGTCGCAGCTCGTCCGTGGGACGGGCTGCCCTTCTACTCGCAAGTGAACATCGAGTACCATCGCGGGCCGCAACTCGAGGCACCGTGGCCAAGACGAAATCCCACTTGATCGACTTGGTCGCTGCACGCACCAAGATGACCCGCGCACACGCCGAGTCGGTGGTCGACGAGGTGTTCGACTGCATAGCCGAGGCCCTCAAGCGTGGCGAGAGCGTAGAGATCCGTGGTTTTGCGTCCTTTACGCTCCGCTCCTACCGGGAGTACGACGGCCGCAACCCGCGCACTGGCGAGATCATCCACGTCAAGACGAAGCGTCTTCCGTTCTTCAAGGTCGGGCAGGAGTTGCGGCTCCGAGTAAACGCGGGCCGCTTCACGGCTGTGTCGCGCTCGGCGCGCTAGCAGGCCAGGAGGCCTGAACAAGAGTACGCCTCGAAGCGCTTGGCTCGACCATGACGGTCGCAGTATACGAACTAACATGGTCGGTCCCGATCCCCTGCACGACGAGCGCACCTTCCTGGAGACGGCGCTTCTCCGCGCGCTCGCCGACACTTGGGAGGAGCTGGCCTCCACGCATTTCCCCCGCGCGCTGAAACCGCCCGCCATCGCGCTCGCCGACGGTCCCCACCGCCTCGGCAGCTGGCACCGCGTCCACCGCACCATCTCGGTGTCCCGCGAGCTTGTCTTCCAGCAGCCGTGGGGCGCGGTTCGCGAGGTGCTCAAGCACGAGATCGCGCACCAGTACGTCGATG
>DATKFB010000404.1:0-5264 GCA_035544435.1 Polyangia bacterium | reverse complement strand
CGTAGATGCGCCAGGCGATGCCGGCGATCGCGAGCTGGGCGCCGAGCGCGACGAAGGCCCACCCTTGCCAGGCGGTCGCCGTCCCGTACGGGCAAGTCGTGTGGCCGCCGGGCATCGTCGTGCACGTGGGCGCCTTGGCCTCCGTGTCATCGCGGTGGACGAGCCAGATGCCGGTTCCGAGCGTGAGCGCGCCCGCGCCCACGAGCACGAAGGGCCAGACGTTGGGACGCGCTTCCGCCGCGCCGACAGGCGTCTTGGGCGGCGGCGGCGGGGCCGAGGGCGTGGGCGCGAGCGAGTCGGCTTCGTGCGCGAGCGCGGGCGCGGCCGCGAGATTGAGGGCGAGGGCCGCGAGAAACCAGCGCGAGGCTGTCACGTCGGGAACTATACCTCACGACATTGACGCCGCGATCTCAGATTCCGACGCCAATCTTGAAGAAGAAGCTGTCGTGCGTGACGTCCTTGAAGGTGAGGCCGGCGCCCCCCCGGCTCGCCACCATGGCGTCGTAGCTCGCGCTGCCCCAGGTCGTGCGGATCCAGCCGAGGCCGAGAGACACGTAAGTTGGCCCGAGCGCATAGAGTTCGACGCCAGCGTCGAGCCCGCGCGCGTACATCCAGGTCGCGGCCGAGACGCCGCTCACCGTCGCCGTCGTGCCCGGGATCGTGAGTGCGCCGTCGAGTGTACCGCCGAGGACGCCGGCCGCCAGCCGTCCCTCGAAGAACGGCGTCACGCGCCCTGGGATCTGAACGCCGGCGTCGACGCCCAGTAGGCCGTATTTCACGGAGGCGCTCGCGCCGCTCAGCGTGGCGTGGCCGCGTCCAGCCTCGGCGTCGACGCCGAGGCGCAGCCATTGCTAGGACCAGGGCATACATGTCGAGGTGCAGGGCCTCGAGTGGCATCCCGGTGCCATCGACGTTACCGGCGGATAACCGCTCGTAACTGAGCTTGAGCCGCGGCGTGGGGTGTTCCGCGGCGCGGCCGGGCAGAGGCGCCGAACGCTCAGCGACGGCCTCTGGCGCGGGCAGGAGCGGCTCCACGATCTGGGCGTGTGACGTCCGGGTGATGGACCAGACGGCGAGCAACGCCGATACCGCGAGCAGTGACTTCATGCTCGGACCTCAGTGCATCGGCCACGCCACACGAGCGGCCGCCAACGATGCAGAGTTAATCTCTTTAGCACGCGAGAGGACGGTACGCCCGTGGCGCGGCGTCAAGGTCTTGCGCGGCGATAATCACGCGCGGCGCGCGCTAAGGAGACGTGCGCTGCGAGTCTCTTCGGATGGTCACGCCGGCCCTGCGCGCACGATCGTAGTGCGTGCCGAAGACGTGGTCCCACAGCGGCGTCGTGAATCCCCAGTTGTACTCGGGGTAGGTGTGGTGCAGCAGGTGGTGCCGCTTCATCTTCTTGAGCCAGCCGCGCCGGTAGGCCCAGTGGTGGCTGCCGTGGTGGGCGATGCAATAAAGGACGTAGCCGAGCCACGCGAAGCCCATGACGACGCCGGTCGAGGACGGGCGCAGCACGAGCGCGAGCAGCTCGAACGCGAGGACGATCGCGATGGTCGTCAGGTACCAGGGCACGCCAATGAGCGCGCGCGGGGTCTGGTGGTGTAGCGCGTGCCCCTCGGTGAGGAAGGACGTCCACAGGTGGTAGACGTAGCGATGGAGGAGCCACTCGGCGAGCGTCCAAGCCAGCACCCCTGCCGCCGCGTAGGCGAGCAGCGCGGGCGCCCCGAGGCGGGCCTGGCCGCGCGCGAACGCGTGGCTCACGAGCCAGATCACGAGGGAGATGTTCGCGACGTAGCCGAACCAGTAGTTGAACTTCGAGGAGCCGAGCTTTCGGATGAGCTCGGTGCGAGGACCGATTTCGGAGGCTGGCGTGGGCATGTAACGTCGTCCGCGACAAACCTAACAATTGTTTCAGCGACGGCCAGGAGAACGTGACGATCGCCGTGCGACCTTGGTTTTGCTGTTGACCCCGGTCCGGGTTTTTGCGTTGGGCTTGACGGCCGCTTTGGCGCGGAGGGGGGCCTTAGCCTTCGTCGCTGCTTTGGCGGGCGCGGCCTTCGTCGCCGCTTTGGCTGGTGCCTTGGCATTGGCCTTCGCCTTTGGGGGCAACGACGCCGTATGGGCGATGGCCTCGCGCATCCAGGCGCGCAGCTCCGCGGCATCGTCGACGATGGCCGGAGGGACGATGACGTACTCCCTCATCGGCCGTCCCGGCATCGGCTCGAAGGTTCGCGCGCCGGGCTGCTCGAGGAGGGCGCGCCGACGTGCCTCGGGCAGACGCACGATGAGATCCTCCTGATGGAGGCCGGTGGCCATCCGGCCGTTCACGAAGGCCGCGGGATAGCCGAACATCTGGCGCCGTTCGGCGGAGCCGTCGCCGGGCAGGGCCGCCTGGAAGGTCGCCACGAGCGCGTCGGGCGACTTTCGCCAGTTCATCATGGCGCGACTATACGCTCCTTCCGCGCGCCGTGCCGCCGCGCGCGAACGTCGGACTTCTGCCTTTCGGCGACCCGCCGCGTCCAGTCTTCGACAGCTCGGTGGCGCGTTTTCGAGCTCCGGCCGCGATTTTTCGACGCTGCGGGCGCTGGCCCGGAGCTTGCGATGTCGCCCTGTATGCAAGCACGCAAACAGATTCCGGGAGCGTTGTCGCGGGGCGTTGCGCGCCTCGCCGGGCGGCCGCGCGCGGTGATCGCGGTCGCGCTCCTCGCGGCGCTGGGCGCGGCCGCCGCCGCCTCGACGTTGCGCCTGCGCACGTCGCTCGTCGAGCTCTTGCCGACCCGCGACGACGCGGTCATCGGCCTTGAGCGCACGCGCACACGCGTGGGCGACATGAACCTCTTGCTCGTGGGCATCCGCTCGCCCGATCGCGACGCCAACCTGCGCTACGCTCGCGCGCTGACGCGCCACCTCCAGACGCTGCCGCCGTCGGTCTGCGAGCTGGCCGTCGGCGACGTCCGCGACCTGCGCGATTTCTTCGCGCGCAACCGTTGGCTGTACGTGCCGGAGGAGCACCTCGAGGAGGTGCGCGACGGCCTGCGCAAGGCGATCCTCAAGCGGAAAAACCCCTTGTTCATCGATTTCGCGGAGGACGGCGCCCGCGCGGAGGACACGCTCCTCGCGAGCCTGCGCGCCGACGCCGCCCGGACTGGCACGCTGGAACAACGGTTCCCGAACGGAGACTTCGTGCGCGGGGACTTCGCGTGGGTGGCGGCTCTGCCGCCCGGTGGCCTGCTCGTCGAGAACGCCGGGCAGGACCTGCTCGCCGCCGTGCGCGCCTTCGTCGCGGCCAACCCGCCGTCGAAGTTTCACCCCGCGATGCAGGTCATGCCCGCGGGGCCCGTCATGGCGACGCTGCGGAATCGCGAAGCCGTCGAGCATGACGTCGTGGCGGTGACGCTCGCCTGCATCGTCGTCATCGGGCTCTCGATCGTCGCTTACTTCCGCTCGCTGCGCGCGCTGCCGCTCGTCGTCGCGCCCGCGCTGCTCGGCACGCTCGTGGCCTTCGCGGCGGCCGCCGTGGGCTTCGGCACGTTGAATTCCTCGACGGCGTTCCTCGGCTCGATCATCCTGGGCAACGGCATCAACTACGCGATCGTGCTGCTGGCGTCGTTCCGCGAGCGGCGGCGCGCGGGCGACGAGGTCGCCGAGGCGCTCACACGCGCCGTCGAGCAGGTGTGGCGCAGCACGCTGGCCGCGTCCTTGGCCGCCGCGGCCGCCTACGCGTCCCTCGCGCTCACGGGCTTCCGCGGCTTCTCGCAGTTCGGTGTCATGGGCGCCGTCGGCAGCGTCGCCTGCTGGGCGGCGACCTTCCTCGTGCTGCCCGCGTTGCTTGGCCGCCTCGGCGGGGCGCCGATCGCGACGCGCTCGAGCGCGCCGCGCGCCGCCGGATTGCCCGCGCTCGTAGCCCGGCGCCCCGGCGTGCTGCTCGTCGGCGCGCTGGGGATCACCGCGGTGGCCACCGTCGGCCTCCGCCACTTCGCGCACGACCCCTTCGAGTACGACTTTCGCAAGCTGAGCACGTCGGACGAGGGCGATCCGCAGCGGCGCCAGTTCGAGGGTGGCGTCCAGGCGCTCTTCGGCCGCTGGCACACCCCGAACGTCGTCCTTGCCGATCGCGTGGAGCAGGTCGAGGCCATGCGGGCCGCCATTCGCGCCCAGGACGACGCCCGGCACCCCCGCGTTGGGCAGATCGTTAGCGTCTACGACGTCCTGCCGGGCGCGCCAGACGTCCAGCGCCGGAAGCTGGGGCTGCTGCGCGAAATCCGCGCGCTCGCGACCGAGCCGGGCCTCGCGACGCTGGACGCCGACACGCGCCGCCAAATCCACGACAACCTGCCCCCCGCGTCGCTCGCTGTGCTCGCGCCCGACGACCTGCCGCCCGTCGTGCGCCGCCCGTTTACGGAGCGGGACGGCACCGTGGGCCGGGTTCTGCTCGTCTATCACGCCGAGGGCGGCACCTCGATGTGGGAGGGCCACGAGCTGCTCGCGTTCGCCGGCGTGCTGCAACACCTGCGCCTCGCCGACGGGACCGTCATCGACAGCTCGGGGCCTCCCATGGTCTTCGGCGCCATGGTGCGCGCCATCCTGCGCGACGGCCCGCGCGCCTCCGCGCTCGCGCTGCTGTCCGTCGTGCTGCTCGTGAGCCTCGTGATCCGGCCATTCGGCGCCGCGGTCCTCGCCGTGGGCGCCATGCTTGTCGGCGTCGTGTGGATGATCGGAGGCGCGGGCCTCGCCGGCGTGCGCATCACGTTCCTGAACTTCATCGCGCTGCCCATCACGTTCGGTATCGGCGTCGAGTACGCCGTCAACGTCGTGGCCCGCCTCCGCGCCGAGCCCGACGCCGCCGCGGCCGTTCGCTCGACGGGCAGCGCCGTGGCCCTCTGCTCCTGGACGACGATCGTCGGGTACGGCTCGCTGCTCGCCGCCCGGAGCCAGGCGCTGCGCGGGTTCGGCGCGATGGCGATCATGGGAGAGCTCTCGTGCTTGCTGGCCGCCGTTGTGGCGCTGCCCGCGCTCGCGAGCTGGTGGCGCCGTCGCGCAGAGGACGCCCCGGCGTCCGAACGCGCGCCGTTCGGGACGCGCGCCATGACCGGTGTGGTTGCCGGCACGGCCGAGCGCGTTTCGGAGTAGTCTCGCGAGGCATGAGTGACCACGAGCGCGCCGCCAAGATCGAGGCGGCGCGGCAGAGCCTGGCCCACGTCGCGACGGGCATGACCGTCGGGCTGGGCTCGGGCACGACGGCCGCCGAGATGGTGCGCCT
>DATKFB010000403.1:0-9481 GCA_035544435.1 Polyangia bacterium | reverse complement strand
GACGTGCGCGCCGCCGTGCTGCGCGAGACGGCGACGCTGCCGCCGGCCGAGGCCGCGAGCATCCTCACGGTCGCGCTGCGCGATCCAGATCCGACCTTCCGCAAGGGCGCCGAGGAGGCCACGAACGCGCTCGCCGAACGGGCGCCCGCCGCGGCGGCCGGCGCGCTCGAGCTCGTGCTCGAGAGCCCCGACGGCGGCGTGCGGCGCGCGGGGCTTTCGCTCCTCGAGGCCATCGCCGCGCACGACCCCGCCGCCTGCGCGGCGCCGCTGCGGCATGTCGTCGCAAACGAGAAGGCGCCCGAGGAGGCGCGCGTCGAGGCGCTCCTCATCCTGCGCCGCGCGGGCGCGCCGTCGCCCGAGCTTCGCCCGTTGCTCGAGAAGGCCGTGCGGCCGGAGGCGTCGCCACGCCTGCGGGCCGCGGCGCTGCCGCTCTACGCGCGCCTCGTGACGCCCGAGCAGGCCGAGGAGATCGCGCGCACCGAGATGAAGGGCTCCCCCGCCGCGCGCGCCGCGGGCGCCGCCGTGTGGGGCACGGTCGCCATGAGCCGCCCCGACCTCGCGAGCAAGCCGCTGCGGGCGCTGCTCTACGATCCGGCCACGGAGACGCGACTCGAGGCGGCGCGCTCGTTCGGCTACCTCAAGCGCGAGGGGCTCGAGCTCGTCGACAAGGCGCTCAAGGACGGCAGCGCCGAGGTCGAGAAGGCCGCCATCGACTCGGCCGTCGTGCTCGCGCCCGTCAACGCCTACCAGGTGGCCGAGATGCTGGGCCACGCGCTCAAGAGCGTGCGCTCGAGCGTGCGCCGCAACATCATCGACGCGCTGGCGCGTATCGGCGAGACCAAGCCGGCCGCGGTCATGCCCCCGCTGGCGCACGCGCTCAAGGATCCGGACGTCGGGCTGCGCGCCGCGGCCGCCAACGCCTTCTGCGCGCTGTCGGAGAAGAACGCCGCCGCGGCCTCGCCCTATCTCCGCATCGCCGCGCGCGACGAGCGCGACGAGGTCCGCACGGCGGCCGCCGCTTGCCTCGGCGAGCTGTCCGAGGCCGATCCGAAGGGCGCGGCGCGCATGGCCGCCGAGCTTGGCGACGCCACCCAGGCGAACGTGCGCGTGGCCGCAGCCGAGGCCCTCGGGCGGCTGGGCGTCAAGGCCCGCGACCTGGCCGTGCCGGCCCTGCTCAAGCTCGTGGGCGATCCCGAGCGGACCGTGCGCATGGCCGCCGAGCGATCGCTCGGCGCCATCGCCGAAAAGACGGGCGCGGCCGGCGCGGGCGCGGGCGCCGACTTCTTCGTGGGCAAGCGCGGCGCCGACGCCGAGCACGCGCTCAACGGCGCGCTCACGCAGGGAGACGCGCCCGAGCGCCGCGCCGTCGTCAGCGCCGCCGCCAAGGCGGGCCTCGTCGCCGTGCTGCGCCAGGCGAGCGCCGACGGAGACGAGAGCGTGCGGCTCGACGCCGTGCGCGCCGCGGGCACGTTGGGGGGCCGCGCCCTTGAGGTCGTGCGCGGCGCCGTCGACGATCGCTCGAACACCGTGCGCGCCGAGGCGACGCGCATCCTGGCCGCCATCTCTGGCGCGGGCGCGCGCGAGGTGTTGCCCATCTTCGAGTCGATGCTGCGCGGCGGTGACAAGGCGGCGCGCGAGGCGGCCGTCATCGGCGTCGGCGATCTGCAGGGCGCGGGCGAAGCGGGGGCGCGTTTGCTCGGCGAGGCGCTCGGCCAGCGCAGCGAGGCCCTGCGCACTGCGGCCGCGCGCGCGCTCGGTCACCTCGCCGAGCGCGAGCCCGAATACGCTCAGCCTCATCTCGAGCGCGCCGTGCGCGACCCATCCTACGACGTGCGCAACGCCGCCATCCCAGGCCTCGCCCTCGCCTGGTCGCGCCGCCAACCTGCCGACGAGCTCGGCCTGGCCCTCGTCGAGGCCGAGGCGGACAGCACGCGACGCCTCGTGGCGCTCGAGGCGCTCGTCATGAAGGCGCAAGGAAGCACGGGCGGCAGCGGCGGCAAGAGCACGTCCGCGAGCGTGCCCGCCGAACGCGCCGCCGCGCGCGAGACGCTTCAGCGCGTCGCCGAGACGGGTCCGCCGCTGGCGCGCCTCGCGGCGCAGATCGGCCGCGCCTTTCTCGAGGCACAGCCACCCGACCTGCACGCCTTCATCGAGCGCCTGCTCGGCAGCTGACGGCGCGGCGCCCGCCGCCCGTGGGCGCTACGGCACGACGCAGAACGGCTCGTGCAGCTCGATGCAGAAGTTCTCGGACCCTTGCGCGTAGTGCGCGCGCGCGAAGGCGCTAAACGTGGCTTCGTCGAAGCACGAGGCGCGCAACGTCCAGGTCCAGGCCGAGGCCGCCCACCGCACGTCGAGCGTGGGATCGGGCGCCAGGATGATGCGCCCCTTGGTGTCCGAGGCGCACGCTGTGCCGCCCGCCACGTCGACGTCGGCTGGATCGAGCGGGTAAGGAAGGCCGTCGATCATCGCCTGCGCGCGCGCGACCTCGGCGGGGCAGCCATCCGGACCCGGACAGTTGTAGACGATGACGATGGCGCCGTGCTCGAGCGAGTGGACGAGGTGGCCCCAAGGCACGGGCGTCGGGTAGGTCTTGTAGTCCGCCCAGATCATGTAGTGGTTCCCGGACGAAGGGGGGTTGGTTCCGTACGTCGGCACGGGCAGGCAATCGACGTGCGTGGCGCCCTCGTTGGGGTGCTTCGCGATCGTGGCCATGCACGCGCCCCCGTCGATCTCGACGACGTCTCCGACGCACGTGTCGGCGCCGCCCGCGCCGCTCGCCCCGTCGCGCCCCGAAGTCTCGCCGGCGGCGCCCGTCTGCCCGCCCGCCCCCCCCGCGCCAGGCGAGCCCGCGCCCGGCGAAGAGCCGCACGCGAGGCCGGCCAGCGCGACCGTCGCGACCAATATCCGTGCGCGTGCGCGAAGGTTCCTCACGTCAGCGCCTCCGGCTCGACATGGCGCGGTCGATCTCGCGTTGGCTCTCACGCTTCTTCGAGTCTTCCCGCTTGTCCCACTCCTGCTT
This sequence comes from Polyangia bacterium, assembly GCA_035544435.1. Taxonomy (GTDB): domain Bacteria; phylum Myxococcota_A; class Polyangia; order Fen-1088; family Fen-1088; genus DASZFV01. Next base: position 6,462 of record DATKFB010000403.1, on the reverse strand, counting down.
GCCATGGACGAGCGCGAGCTCGGCCTTGACGCGGCCCTTCTTCTCGTAGAGCGACAGCGGCACGAGCGTGTACCCCTTTTCGCGGATCTTGCCCGCGAGCCGGTCGATCTCGCGCCGGTGCAGCAGCAGCTTGCGCTTGCGCCGCGGCTCGTGGTTCCGGCCGTGCGCGAAGCCGTAGACGCTGATGTCGACCTGGTGCAGCCACGCCTCGTTCTTGTCGATGTCGGCAAAGGCGTCGACCATGGTCACCTTCCCGTCGCGGATGGACTTGACCTCCGACCCCGCGAGCACGATGCCCGCCTCGATCGTCTCGTCGATGTGGTAGACGTGCCGCGCCTTGCGGTTGCGCGCGAGCACCTTCGTCTCTTCCTGCTTGGCGGCGGGGGGCTTGGCCACGGCCCCCGACTATACCGCGCGCGCGAGCGCGAGCACGTGGACGTCGCGGGCGCCGGCGCCGAGCTGGGTGCCCGCGCACTCGTTGACGATCGCGCCCGTCGTGACGACGTCGTCGACGAGGAGCACGCGCCCGTAGCGCACGCGCTCCGTCGCGGCGGGCGCGACGGCGAACGCGCCCGTGACCTCGGCCATGCGCGCCGCGGGGCCGGCGTGTCCGATCGCACGCCGCACAGGCTTGGGGCCACAGCAGCTGCAGGGTTCCATTGACGAGCGCGCCGAGAGCCATGCCCCCTTATCGGGCCCGCGACCCGGCGTTGCGAGGTGCCGCGCTTATTCGGGCGCGAAGATGCCGCGCCGCAGGTAGGTCGGCTTATCGAACTCCGATTCCTCGACGCCTAACTCGTCGGCGGGCCGCGACGCCATCTGCGAGGCCATGCGCCGCTGGGGCGGCGCGCCGCCCGGCGCGGCGTTCGCCCCGCCCCCCGGGCTCGCGCCCTGAACGGGCGGCCTGATGATGGGCCGCTCGGCGGGCGTCCACTCGGCGGCCGTCGCGATGCCGAAGCCACCCGGGGCCGTCGGTTGCTGGCTGCTGGCCACGGGCGGCGCCGGGATCTGCTCGACGTTGTCGTAGAACTCGTCGTAGCCGATGGCTTCGCCCTCGATCTGGCGGCCGGGCGCGACGGCATAGCCGCGCGGCGGCACACCCCCACCTTGCTGCGCCCACGGCGGCGCGGCCAGGGGCGCCTGCGCCTGCGCGTACATGGGCGCCTGCGCCTGCGCGTACATCGTCGGTTGCATCGGGAGCGCCATCTGGTTCTCGCGCCCGCGCACAACGCCGCCGCCGCCCATGCGCCCCGCGCCGGGTCCCGGCTGGACCGCGTCGCGCGACTGGAAGCCCGTCGCGATGACGGTGATGCGGACCTCGTCTCCGGCGTGCGCGTCGATGACCGAGCCGAAGATGATGTTGGCGTCGGGATCGGCCGCCTCGGCGATGAGGCTGCAGGCCTCGTTCATCTCGGCGAGCGTCAGGTCCGGCCCGCCCGTGATGTTGAGCAGGATGCCCGTCGCGCCGTTGATAGCCACGTCCTCGAGCAACGGCGAGCTGATGGCCTGCTGCGCCGCCTCGACGGCGCGCTTGTCGCCCGAGCCGCGCCCCGTGCCCATGAGCGCGCGGCCCATGCCCGTCATGATCGTCCGCACGTCGGCGAAGTCGACGTTGATGAGGCCGGGCGCGATCACGAGATCGCTGATGCCGCGCACGGCGTTCAGGCAGACGTTGTCGACCATCGCGAAGGCTTCCTTGAGCGTCATCTTCATGCCCGCGATCGACACGAGGCGATCGTTCGGGATGACGATGAGCGCGTCGACGGCCTTGGCGAGCTCGCTGATGCCGGCCGCCGCCTTCTTCTTGCGCTGCGACCCTTCGAACGCGAACGGCTTCGTGACAACGCCCACCGTGAGCGCGCCGAGATCGCGCGCGACCTGCGCGATGATGGGCGCGGCGCCCGTGCCCGTGCCGCCGCCCATGCCGGCCGTGACGAACACCATGTCGGCGCCCGCGAGCGCCTCGGCGACGCGCGACGCGTCCTCGAGCGCGGCGGCCTTTCCGACCTCCGGGTTGGCGCCCGCGCCAAGACCCTTCGTGAGGTTGCGGCCGAGGTGAACCTTCGTGCCTGCCATGCTGGTCTCCAGCACCTGGCAGTCCGTGTTGGCCACGATGAAGTCCACGCCCTCGATCCCACCCTCGATCATGGTGTTGACGGAATTCCCGCCGCCGCCACCGACGCCGATGACCTTGATGGCTGGACGGCCTGGACTTGCACCTTCGTCGTCGAACTCAAGCATGTGGGGCTCCTCAAACTATCGATCCCATGCCTCGCAACTCGACGCCAATTTTTTGCCTACGATTTTCCGTTTCCGCCCGTCACCCTCGTCAGCGACGGGCCCGTGTAGAATCGGCAACGCATGAACGCGCGGCCCTCGGACGCCGAGACTGCGGCGGACTTTCTCCTCGAGCGCGTGCGGGCTGCGCGTGGGGCGCTGTGGGATGAAGGGCGCGCCCGGGTCGCGGCCGCGCCACCACCTTCGGGACCGGCCCTGCGCGTCTTCGCCGCACGGCGCGTGCGCGGCGTGCCCGAGGACGTCGCGCGCGGCTTGCTCGCATGGGAGCGCGGCCTGCGGCCCGCCGACCTGCTCTTCGAGATCCCACCCGCCGAGGGCGTGCTCGCGCGTCAGGCGCGCGGGCGGCGCTGCGTGTGCCTGCTCGACGACAGGGCGGCGCGCGCCCACGGCGATCCGCGCCACCCCGACGGCCTGTCGTTCGTGCTGCACGACCTCTGTCACCTCGAGAAGTTCGTCGCGCCCGAGCACCACGCGGGCCAGGTGGGCTTCTTTCGCTCCGTGGCGCGCGCCCTGGCGACGCCCGCGATGGAGGCGCTCGACGCCGAGCTCGACGAGACCTGGCGCGCCGAGCGCGACTACGTCATCTCCGACATGAATGGCTCGGCCGTGTTCCTGTTCGCGGCGCTCAAGATGAAGCTCAACATGGCGGTGCGCCGCCGCCTGGCGCGGCGCCGCGGCCACCCCGCGCCCAACTCTGGTCCGCTCGACGCCGACGAGCGCGCCGCCGTCGAGCCGGCGCTCGCCGTCCTCTTCGAAGCCATGGACCTGCCGGCCGAGCTGCGGGCCGGCGCGCTCGCCGTCTCGACGCGCCGCGATCGCCCCGCCGAGGCCCGCCGCCTGCTCGAGTATTTCGAATGGCTCGTGTCGAGTGCACCCATTTCAGACGTCGATGAGGCGCAAGTGAGCGACTCCGCTTTCCTTGATGTGTCTGAAGTCGGCGTCTCGAGTCAGGATTGGTAGATCGTAGGCGAGAGCGGTGGCAGCGATCAGAAGGTCGAGCGTCTTGACGGCCACGCCACGTCGGCCCAACAAGTAGCCGAGGTCACCAGCCTCCTCCCACAATTGTGCTGGCTGCTCGACTGCATGGCATCCCTGCAAGAGGCGGAGCACTTTTGCCCGAACGGTCGACGAGAGTCCTCGTCGAAGCTCTGTCATTACGGGACCGCACAGCACGGCTTCATCATCCTCGATCGCTTGGTCGACGACATCCGCGAGCGGGTTCCTGTTCCGGAAGAAATCGACCCATGCCGAGCTGTCTATTAGGATCACCGACGGGTCCGTTCCAGATTCAATTCAAAGCCCACCTGACCGCGAAGCTGGCGGAGCGCCGACCGAAGAGCGCGCCTCTCGAGCGCCGCGAGCCCTTCGAGCAACGTGGAGGTGATTCCTTTGCCGGTCAGCCGCTGCGCGTTCGCAAGCACGTCCTCCGGGAGATTGACCGTCACCTTCTTGAGCTTACCCATGCCATTAGTATAGACATATGGTCGAGTATGGTCACTAGTATGGCTTCGATATTCTAGCTCCGAGGCGGCATGCGGGTCCGAGGATGACCCGCTACACTTCTGAGAACATGACGACCGATCCGCCCGACGAGCGCCCCGCACCCCCCGAGGACTTCGCCGCGATGTTCGCGGCCGCCGAGAAGAGCGCGCCGCGCGCGCGGCGGCCGAAGGTCGCCGTCGGCGATCGGGTGCGCGGCAAGGTCGCGTCGATCGGCCACGAGGTGACGGTGCTCGAGCTCGACGGCGGCGGCGAGGGCACGCTCGAGACGCTCGAGCTGCGCGACGAGGCCGGCCAGCTCACCGTCGCGGTCGGCGACTTCCTCGAGGCGCGCGTCGTCGGGCTCGGCGACAAGGCGGGGTTCGTGTGGCTCCGGCGCGGCGCGAGCCGAGGCGGCGATGCGCGCGCGGGCCTGGCCGAGGCCGCGGCGAGCGGCCTGCCCGTCGAGGGCCTCGTCACGGGCGTCAACAAGGGCGGCGTCGAGGTCACCGTGGGCGGCGTGCGCGCGTTCTGTCCCGTCTCGCAGCTCGAGCTGCGCCCCGTGGCCGACCCGGCCGTCTACGTCGGGCAGAAGCTGCTCTTTCGCATCACGCGCTTCGAGGACGACCGGCGCGGTCCCAACGTCGTGGTCTCGCGGCGCGCGCTGCTCGAGGACGAGATGCGCACGCGCGCCGTGGACACGCGCGCCAAGCTCGTCCCGGGCGCGGTGCTGTCGGGCACGGTGACGGCGCTCAAGGACTTCGGCGCCTTCGTCGACGTCGGCGGCATCGAGGGTCTACTGCCGGCTTCGGAGATCGGGTTCCAGCGCGGCACGAAACCCTCGGACGTGCTCGCCATCGGCCAGGCCGTGACGGTGCAGGTGATGCGCGTCGAGAAGCGCGACGATCCCAAGCGGCCCGAGCAGGTCTCGTTCTCGCTCAAGGCGCTCGAGCGCGACCCGTGGGACGACGCCGCGGTGTCGCTGCGCGCGGGCGCCGTCGTCAAAGGTCAGGTGACGCGCGCCGAGCCCTTCGGGGCCTTCGTGCAGCTCGCCCCCGGCGTCGAGGGTCTCCTGCACGTCAGCGAGCTCGGGGGCGGCAAGCACCTGCGGCACGCCCGCGAAGCCGTCAAGCCGGGCGACACGCTCGAGGTTACGATCCTCGCGATCGACGGCGAAAAGCGCCGCATCTCGCTCGGCCTCGGCGCCCGCGAGGACGTCGTCGACGACGAAGGCCGCAGCGTGGCGGCGCGCGCCGCCGGCGGGCATGGCGGCATGGGCACGCTCGGCGACCTGCTGAAGGCGAAGCTGCCGAAGAGCTAGACGGAGCTAGAAGCCAAGGCCCACGGTCAGCACGACGCCGTGGCTGTAGTGCTGGTTGCCCGTGCTGGTCGTCAGGCCCTGCGGCGACACCGTCGTCGAATACTCTCCGAACGAATTGATGAAGTAACCGACGTCGGCGCGCAGCTGCACCGACGAGAGGCGCCCGAGCAGAATCCCCGCCGTCGGCTGGAAGCTGAGCCCACTGGCCCCGTTGCCGCCGAAGTCCATGTACGCCCAACGAACGACGCCGCCGAAGTAAGGCGTGAAGTCTTCGCGCAGAAGGGGGTAGTAGCCGCCGATGGCGGCGGAGAAGAGACTTTGACCGTTGCCGCCGCCGAGGTCGAGCGAGACGTCCGCCATCCAGGATCGCGCGTCGTAGAGCCAGAAGAGGCCGCCGCCCGGCAGCGCCTTGAACGAGCCGCCCGCCGTGTTGAAAGGCAGGAACGTCAACAAGTGCAGGCCGAACACGCGGTTGGCCTGACGCCGGCCCAGGCTCTGCATCTCCTTGTCCGTCACCGTGTCGATCTCGGCGCTCTCACGAATGGGCTTGCCCGTCAGCATCGCGTGCGCGAGCCGCTGGAACACGGCGTCGAGCTCGTCGGGCCCACCCGTGACGGCGATGCTGTCCCAATAGACGATCTGGGCTGACCCCGCGGCGTACACCGTGAGGCGCACGCGCGCCGTGTTCCCGATGTGCGTGAGCCGCACGACGACCGCCTCCGCCGCGCCGAGCGATTGCGCCAACGCCGCGGCCTGCGCCGGCGTGGGCTCGACGCTCGTTGGGTCCTGCGTGGCGGGCGCCTCGACGACATTGTAGGCCCCCGTGCGCAAGAGGTGGTCCTTGAACAGCTCGCGCGAGGCCTGCAGGATCGCGGGCGCGACGTTGTCTCCCGTGGGCGGAAGCAAGGCGATAGTGAGCCCGCCCGCGCGGGCTGTCGGCGCGTTGAACAAGCAGACGACAACGCCGAGAACGCTGACGCGCAGTGTTTTGGTCATGCTGTTTTTCGCTCCTGAGGTCGGGGGACGCGACGAAATCGCGACATGTCTGTTGGAATTCGGACGCAAATGTCAGGGTTCACTCGGCCGCTCCCCCACCCGAAGCGGGCGGAGCCGGCGGCGTCGGCGCCGCGGACTGTCCGGCCGCGGGACGCTTCGAAGCAGGCGGTGGGCTGTCCCACGTTTGGGGGAGGGAGGGCGGCACGGCGGCCGGCGGCGGCGCAGCCGGACCCGAGTCCGGCCCGGCGCCGGGCGGCGGCGCGCTCCCGGGCGGGGCCGCGGCCGGCGGCGGCGGCGCCGTCCAGGGATCGTAGGGCTGGGCCGCTGGCGCGTAGGGCGCGAAGCCACCTGGCAGCGCATTCGGCGGA
>DATKFB010000402.1:0-16750 GCA_035544435.1 Polyangia bacterium | reverse complement strand
TTCGGTCGCGGCTGACCCCTACCGGTGTGACGACTTCACGTCGCCGCGAGCGAAGATCGACGCCACGTAGTTGAGGACGTCCGTCGAGCAGACCTCGCAGTAGCCGTAGTTCTTGATGAGGCGGGCCTTGACGACGTCGATCTTCTCCTGCGTGTCGCGGTCGACGACGGCGCTGACCAGGCTCGTGAGCTTGATCGAGTCCTTCTGGTCCTCGAACAGCTTGAGCTCGAGCGCCTTCTGGAGCCTTTCGTTGGTGCGGAAGTCGAAGGTTCGCCCCTCGATCGCCAGCGCGCCGATGTAGTTCATGATCTCGCGCCGGAAGTCGTCCTTGCGCGAATCCGGGATGTCGATCTTCTCCTCGATCGACCGCATCAGGCGCTCGTCCGGCTCTTCGTCTTGACCCGTGTACTTGTTCTTTACCCGCTCCTTCTGGGTGTAGGCCTTGATGTTGTCGATGTAGTTCGCGCAGAGCTTCGCGATGGCCTCCTCGTCGGCGCTGATGGCGCGCTGGACCTCGTTCTTGACGATGTCTTCGTACTCTTGCTTGACGAGCCCGAGCAGCACCGAGAAGTGCCGGCGCTGCTCGTCGCTCGTGATGAGCGAGTGGCTGCGCAGCCCCGACTCGAGCTCGTTCATGACCATGAACGGGTTCACGCAGCCCTCGCCGCGGTCGCTGACGAGCGCGTTCGAGACCTTGTCTTGGATGTAGCGCGGCGAGATGCCGTCCATTCCCTCGCGCACGGCCTCCTTGCGCAGCTCCTTGATGTTGTCCTGCGTAAAGCCCGGCAGCGTCTTGCCGTCGTAGAGCTTCATCTTCTGGACCAACGTCAGCTGGTGCTTCTTCGGGTCCTCCAGGCGGGTCAAGACCGCCCACATCGCGGCAGTCTCCAAGGTATGCGGGGCGATGTGCTTGCCCCGGATCTTTCCGGCGTTGTAATCCTTGCCGTAGATGCGCTGCTCCTCGGACACCCTCGTGATGTAGGGAATGTCGATCTTGACGGTCCGGTCGCGCAGCGCCTCCATGAACTCGTTCGACAGCAGCTTCTTGTACTCGGCCTCGTTCGTGTGGCCGAGGATGACCTCGTCGATGTCCGTCTGCGCGAACTTCTTCGGCTTGATCTTGTGCTCCTGCGACGCCCCCAGCAGGTCATAGAGGAACGCCACGTCGAGCTTCAGCACCTCGATGAACTCGATGATGCCGCGGTTCGCGATGTTGAACTCGCCGTCGAAGTTGAAGGCGCGCGGATCGCTGTCCGAGCCGAACTCGGCGATCTTGCGGTAGTTGATGTCGCCTGTGAGCTCCGTCGAGTCCTGGTTCTTCTCGTCCTTGGGCTGGAACGTGCCGACGCCCACGCGGTCCTGCTCCGACAGGATGAGGCGGCGCACGCGCACGTGCTTGATGACCTCGGCCCAGTCGCCCTTGTGGTGCGCCATGAGCTCGCGAAAGATGAGGCGGCAGGCCGGATCGAGATCGCCCTCGATGTGGACGTGCGGCTTGCCGGGCCCGTTGACGCCGAGCTCGACGAGCGCCTTCTCGCGCCACTCGGGCGGGATGAGCCGCAACGGCTCCTCGTGCATGGGGCACTTGAACGTCGTCTGGCCGCCCGTGACGTGCGCGAGCTTGTCGGGCAGCACCCAGTCGTAGGTGTAGAGCGCGCCCTCGGGCGTGCGCGAGTACTCCTCGATGCCGCGCTTGATGAGGCGCGCGATCGTCGACTTCGAGCTGCCGACCGGCCCGTGCAGCAAGATCACGCGGCGCTCGGTGCCATAGCGCTGGGCCGCGCTGTGCAGCACGCTCACGAGACGCATGAGCGGGATGTCGAGGCCGTAGATGGCGTCGCGCCCGCCGTGCTGCTCGTCCTTGAAGAAGTTGTAGCGGATGAGCCGCTTCTTGTTGTCGATGTACTCTTCCTGGCCGTACGAAAGGATCATGTCGTAGACGCGCTGGAAGGCCGAGCGCGTGACCGACGGATTCCTCCGAATGAGGTTCAGGTAGTCATCGAAGGCGCCGGACCAGTTCAGCTCGGCGTACTCCTTGAGGTTCTGGAGCGCGGCGACCTTGGCGATCAGCGCCGGCGTATCGCCAGCTTTGACATCGGAAGCGGGCATCGGGCTTTCTCCTTTTTGGAGCGGAGATCTTTGCAGAGAGCTTCGTCGAGCGCGTGCGAATCAGGAGCGAGACGCGACCTCGATCCAGAGCGAGGACGTTCCGATTCTAACACTGATTGCTCCCTGCGTCGTCAGGGCGGGATGCGGGTCAATAGTGTGTGAGTGAGCCGTCTACACGGGCGCGCCGCAAGGCATAGGCGAACGTGGCGGCCCCCGCGGGGATGAGGATGGCGGCGAAGATGGCCAGGGCGGCCAGCGAGTCGCCCACCGCCTTGGGGGACGACCCGATGAGAAAGGCGGCCCTGAGCACCACGAGGACGTGCGTCAGGGGCAAAAAATGCCCGACCGCCCGCAGCCAGGACGGCAGGACGCTCACGGGATAGACGACGCCCGACACGAAGAAGGACAGCGACCCGAGCATGGCCGAGACCGGGTTCGAGCGGCGCACGAGCATGGTGCTGCCCGCCGTGAATAGGCCGAGCCCGATGAACGCCGCGAGCACGAGTGGCACGGCCACGAGGACCGTGAGGACGTTCGTGCGCGGCAGCTCGAGGCCCACGAGGACCGTCGCGCCCCACAAGTATGCCGCCGAACGGAGGGCGGCTGTCCCGAACTCGTAGACGGGCGCGGCGCCGAGCACCATCCAGGCGGGCGCCGGCGTGGCCAGCTCCGCCTCGAGCGTGCCCATGATCTGCGACGTCCGCACCCGGCGCGCCAGACCCTGCACGCCGACCTGCTGGAGCTCGGTCGCGAGGAAGCCGATGGCGACGAACCCGAGGTAGTTGCCGCCGTAGGGCGCCATGTGCGGGTTGGCGGCCGCGCCCACGAAGCGCGCAAAGAAGACCATCCCGATGACGGTGAAGGCGAAGCCCGCGAGGCGGGTCGCGAAGGCGGCGCGATAACCGGACATCGCCACCAGCTCGCGGCGGATGAACGCCGCCAGCGTCCGGCCGAACCAGGTGACGGTCCCCGGCAACGGGGGCGTCGAAGGCGTCACAGCCCGAGCTCCGCCTCGATGGCCGTGGGCGCCACCTCTTTGACGAGCCGGCCGCGCTCGAGGAAGAGGACGCGGTCGGCGAGAGCGCGCGCCTCCGTAGGGTCGTTGCTGCACACTATGGCGGTGCGGCCGGCGGCGCGGATCATCTCGTCGCGCAGGAAGGCCCGCAGGTCGCGCGCGCCCACCGGATCGAGGCCGAGGGTCGGCTCGTCGAGCAGCAGGACGCTCGGAGACCCGAGCAGGCCGCGCGCGATGGCGAGCCGCTGGCGCATGCCGCGCGAGTATTCGCGGTAGCGCCGCTCGGCGGCCGCCGCGAGGCCGACGCGGTCGAGCAGCTCGTCGGCGCGGCGCGCGCCGGCGCGCGCGTCGAGGCCGTGCAGCGCCGCGAAGTAGCGCAGGTTCTCGCGCCCCGACACGCCGTAGTGGAAGCTGCGCTCGTCGCCCACGATGAAGGAGACGCTGCGGCGCAGCGCGGGCGGTGACGCCGCGGCGTCGTGCCCCGCGATCGTGGCGCGACCCGAAGACGGCAACAGGAGCCCGCCCAGGATGCGCGCGAGCGTGGACTTGCCCGCGCCGTTCGGGCCCATCATGCAGACGATCTCGCCGTGCGCGACGTCGAACGTCACGTCCGCGAGCGCGCGCACGGGCTCGCGGAACAAGCGCCCGCGCAAAAGCTCGCGCGAGCCGCCCGGCGGAAGAAAGACCTTGCCGAGCTTCTCCACGGAGACGATCGCGGGCGCCGCCGCCCGCGACGCGGGCGACGCCGCGGGCATCGGCGGCGTCGTCACGGCGACCCGAACGCCTTGCCGGCGCGCTGGTACTTCACGACGGCCGCCGTGTGCTCGGCCACCGTCTTCGAAAAATAGTGCGTGCCGTCGTTCTTCGAGACGAAATAGAGGTAGGGCGTGTGGTCGGGCGCCATGACGGCCTCGAGCGCCGCGCGCCCCGGGTTCGCGATGGGGCCGGGCGGCAGACCCTCGTGCGTGTACGTGTTGTACGGGTTCTCGCGATCCTCGAGCTGGATGTGGCGGATGCGCCCGTCCCACTTGAGGCAAGCCGCCGAGCGCGGCGTCCCCACGGTGCAACCATAGATGATGGTCGGATCCGTCTGCAGCAGCTTGGGCGCGAAGCTCGGGAAGCGCAGGCGGTTGAGGAAGACCTGCGCGATGCGCGGCCGCTCCTGCGCCTGGCCGGTCTCCTTCTCGACGATCGACGCGAGCGTCACGATCTGCGCGTCGTCGAAAGCCAGCGTCTTGCGCAGGTCCTGCACGCCCTTGGCGTGGGCGGCGCGCAGCTCGTCGTAGACCTGACGGTGGCGGCGCACCATGGGGATGAGCGCGCGCGCCGCGGGCGTACGCGGCCGCAGCTTGTAGGTGTCGGGGAAGAGGTAGCCCTCGAGCGACGCGCCCGGCAGCCCGAGGCCCGTGACGAAGCTCGGGTCGGTGGCGCGCATGATGACCTCGGCCTTGCCCGCGATGCCCGCGCCCTCGAGGATCTCGGCGACCTCGACGAGGTTCTTGCCCTCCGGGATCGTGACGGCGACGAGCTCGTCGGCCGTGCCCTTGACGAGCGCCTCGAGGATCTGGCGTGGCGTCGCGGGCGCCGTGAGCTCGTAGCGGCCCGCCTTGAAGCGCCCGGCGACGCCGCGCTGGCCCGCGTAAAGCCTGAACACGAGCGGGCGCGCGATGAGGCCCACGGCCGCGAGGCGATCGGCGACGTCGTGCGCCGTCGCCCCCTTCGGGATCTCGACCTCGACGCGGCCCTGCGCCGGCCCGGAGGCCGTGTCGCCGTAGCGCCAGGCCGCGCGCGCGACGACGGCCAACGCCACGAGGCCCGCCCCGGCCGTCACGAGGAACACGACGAGCGCTCTCTTCTGGGCGCGCTTCACCGCCGGCCTCGGGCGGGGCGCGCGTCGAGCCACCGGCGCAGGATGATGGCCGCCGCGAGCTGATCGATGACCTGGCGTCGGCGCGCGCGCGACAGATCGGCCTCGAGCAGGACCGCCTCGGCCTCGACCGTGCTGAAGCTCTCGTCGATCAGCTCCACGGGCACCGACAATGCCGCACGCAGCCGCTCGGCGAAAGTTTGCGCGCTCTTCGCGGGTCGCCCCTCCTCGCCGTCGGGACCGAGCGGCAAGCCGAGGACGACGCGCTCGGCGTCGAGCTCGCGCACGATGGCGGCGATGGCGTCGAGATCGCGCTTGCCGCCGTGACGCGCGACCGTCGCGTGGGGAAGCGCCGACAGGCCGAGCGCATCCGTGACGGCGACGCCGATGCGGCGCGCGCCGAGATCGATGGCGAGGACTCTGCCCAAGACGACCTTAGTGTATACCTCAGCGATGTCCGACCACCCGAAACCTCCGGCCGCCGAGGCGCCCTCGCCCCAGCTCCAGATCGACCTCGACGAGGTTACGGCGCAGGGCGCCTACTCGAACCTCGTGCTCATCAACCACAACGACAACGAGTTCGTCCTCGACTTCGCCTATCTCCAGCCGGGCGCGCCGCGCGCGCGCGTGCGGAGCCGCGTCATCTCGTCGCCGCGCCACACGAAGCGCCTCCTGCGCGCGCTCGAATTCAACGTGCGCCGTTACGAAGAACGCTTCGGCAAGATCGACGAGCCGGAGACGCCCCCGACGGGCGGAATGATCAGCTAAGAGAGCTCAGCTCACCGCGCCCTCGAGGGCGACGAGCGCGCCCTTGCGCGTGTCGAGCTCGCAGAGGCAGCCGTAGGGCAACGCGAGGTTGCGCGTGCCGTGGCCGAAGAGGCCGCCCAGCGCCACCGGGATGGCGAGCCGGCCCAGCCGCTCGACGAGCACCTCGGCCGCCGTCGGCGACGAGGCGCGCGTGGGCTCGGGCTCGAGGCAGGAGGAAAAGTCGCCCACGACGACGCCGGCGACGGCGCCGAAGACGCCCGCGAGATCGAGGTACGTCACGAGGCGATCGATGCGATACGGCCGCTCGCCGAGATCTTCGATGAAGAGGATCGCCGCCGCGAGCTCGGGGAGGTAAGGCGTCCCCACGAGGCGCGAGAACACCTCGAGGTTGCCGCCGAGGAGCCGGCCGCGCGCGCGGCCGGGCACGAGCTCGGCGAGGTCGGTGAGCACGGCGCCGGGCGCCGGCTCCTCGAGGAGGCGCGTGAGCGCCTCGACGTCGGCGACGGCGAGGTTGGGCAGCTGCGTGACGACGGGCCCGTGCACAGACGCGACGCCGGCGCGAGCCGCGTGGGCGAGCAGCGCGGTCCCGTCCGAGAAGCCGACGATGGGCAGTGGGCGCGCGCGCAGCGCCGCGGGATCGAGAAAGGGCAGGATGCGCAGCAGACCGTAACCCCCGCGCGCCATGATGACGGCGCGCGCAGCCGGGTCGGCGAAGGCCTCCACGAGCTCGGCGAGACGCCGCTCGTCGGAGCCGGCCAAGAAGCCTTCGCGCGCAAAGAGCGCGTCGCCGTAGCGCAGCTCGTACCGGCGAGAGAGGATCTCGGCGCCCGCGGCGAACCCTTCGGGCGGCACAGGTCCCGCCGGCGCGATGACGCGCACGACGTCCCCGGGCCGAACGCGCGCGGGCCGAATCACCGGCGCTTGCGACGCCGCTTGCCGCCGCCTGCGTGCGACACGTCGCCGCTGGGTCCCGCGAGGCTGAGCGGCGCGGCGATGCGACCGTCGCCCGCGGCGACCACCGGCGTCGGAACGCTCTCGCCCGGGGCGACGGCGGCTGCCACGCGCCCGGCCGGGGGCCCGGAGTCGGCGACGACCGAGGCCGGCTGCGCCGGAGCGGGAGCTTCCACGCGAGGGGCTGGCGCCGGCGCGGCGGCCGGTAGGGCGGGGGCAGCCGCCGGAGCAATGTGCTCGACCGTCGCGGCCGGGGCCGCCGGTTGTGTCGCGGGAGCGGAACGCGACGTCTCGGCGGCGCCGCCCCAGCGGACGCGCATGCCCACCGCCGTCGCATCGGACGATTCGACGACGTCGTCGACGCGCGCCTCGCGGACGGCGTCACCGATCTTGAGCGTGACGAGCGTCCCCACGGGGAGCGGCTCCGGAATGCCAACGAAGGCGGCGTCGGGACCGAGATCCTTGACGAGCGCCCCTCGTCCCACAACGACGCCCGCATACCGAACCTCGACCGAGTAGTCCACGGCACCAGTCTACCAGGACGCCCTCGAAAACGGCAGCGCCGTGCGCCGATCACGCGGCGCGGACCACACGCGGCGTGTGACGGCGGCGCACGCCGCTCGCGCGTCACATGCCGCGCGTCACGACCGTGCGCGCGTTCCCGCCCGCGCACGCGGCGCAATTGCTGGCCGACCGTCACGGCGATCACGCGACGAGGCGCTGGCCTCGCGCTTGCCAACACCGACGCTCACCTTCCTCAAAAGAGCACAAGGAGCATGAAGATGATCACGCCGCGCCTGACCTTACGTAACGCCACACCGTTCCTCCTCGCCGTCCTCGTCGCCCCCCTCGCCGCCTGCATCTGCGGCGACCAAGATCACTGGGGCTTCGGCCAAGGCACGTCCTCCGGCACGAAGGGCAGCGACTCGGATTGGCCCCCGCCGACCTCGCCCAATGGCAGCGGCGCCGGCGGGACGGCGGGGACCGCCTTCGACGGCGGTGCCACGGGCGGCATGGCGGGGGCCGGGGCGCCGGGCGCCGCGGGCCACGGCGCGACGGCAAGCGCCGACGGCGGCGTGACCCCGGGCTCCACCGGTGACGGCGGCAACGCCGCTGGCGCCGGCGCGTGCCTCTGCGACGGCGGCCCGACGGCTCATCCCCCCGCCTGTCAGTTCGACAACCAGTGCGGCGTTGGCGGGCGCTGTCGCGATGGCGCATGCGCGCGCGGCTGCACCACGACCTCGTCGTGCGGCACCGGTCAAGTGTGCGCGCAGGGCACCTGTCAGACGCCGCCGGGCGCCGGCATGCAGTGCGTCTATGACGCAGACTGCGGCGCCAACGCCGCGTGCATCAACGGCGTCTGTCACGCGCGCTGCACGACGAACGCCGGGTGCGGCGCCGCCGACCGGTGCGTCGACGCCGTCTGTCAGCCCGACGTCGGGCCCTGGCCCCAGTGCCATGCGTCCGCCGACTGCGCCTCTGGCCGCGCGTGCGTGAACGCCGTGTGCCGCACGCCGTGCGCGGGCGAAGCCGACTGCTGCACGGGCTCCTCGGGCCCGTATTGTCGCGGCGGCGTCTGCGTGACGGCGCACGAGGCGGCGCCGCAATGCCACGTCTCGGCGGACTGCGGCCTCGCCCAGGCGTGCCTCGACGGCGCCTGTTCATAGAAAGCGCGCCTCCGGGCGGCGTTGTCCGCGGCGGAAGCGTCGCCTAGCATGGGGCGGCGGCCCGCACGGGCGCGCGCACGACATGACGACGGCTCCCGATGCTCATCCCGCCGCCCCGAGCTCGCTGCCGTACTGGCTGCTGCTCGGCGCGCTCGTCGCCGTCCTGGTCGCGCTCTGGCACGTCACGCCGCTAAGGATGCTGCTGGACCGCGAGCGCATCGCGGGCTTGGGCCGCGCGATCGCGGCGCGGCGCGACGCGCCCTTGCTCGTCCTAGTCGTCTACCTCGTCGCGGGTCTCGCGCTCTGCCCCATCACGCCGCTGCTCGCCGCGACGGCGCTCGTGTTCGAGCCTTGGCGCGCCCTCGGCCTGGGCCTCGGGGGCGCCCTCGCGTCGGCGACGCTCGGCTACGGCATCGGCCGCCTCGTCGGGCAGCGCCGCCCGCGCTGGCTCGAGAGCGCCCGCATCGCGCCCCTGCACGCTCGCCTGCGACGCCGGGGCGTCCTCGCGATGGCCGCCGTGCGCCTTGTGCCCGCCGGCAACTTCACGCTCGCGAACGTCGCCGCCGGCGCGCTCGGCGTCCCCCTGCGCGACTACCTGCTCGGCAACGCGCTCGGCCTCGTGCCCGTCTTGCTCGCGCTCACGGTCCTCTCGCGCGCGCTGCGTGAGCTCGGGTGGCTGCCTTGACGACCGGCCCGCGCACGGCCGCGCCGCACGCGAGCCTCCCCGCGCTCGGGCTCGTGGCTCTCACCCTCCTCGCGCCTCGCGCGGCGCGCGGCGACGATCGAGACCTGTGGTTCTAGAGACAAGGCGCTGCATTTCGGCGCGAGCGCGCTCCTCGCCTCACGAGGCTACGCCGCGACCGCCTTCTTCACCGAAAACCGGCGCGTGCGCCTCGCCGTCGGCGGCGGCTTCGCCTTCTCGCTCGGCGTCGCCAAGGAGCTGTGGGATCTCTCGGGGCACGGCGACGCCTCATGGCGCGATCTGACCTGGGACGCCGTGGGCCGGCCACGGGCCTCGCCGTGGCAAGCGCCATCGATTGGGCAATCACACGCCTGACGGCGCCGGCCGCCGCGCGCGCGCCGTGACCCGCCACACGAGCCACCGTCGCGCCGTCGGCGTTCTCCATGCGAACCGCCGTCCGTTCGCGCGGCGCCGGCGCACTTGAACTTGGTCTTGCGGAAGCTTAAGGTCATCGGCCTATGAGGCTTTGGACTAGACGATGGGCTCGCGCTCTCTCCCTGGTCGCGCTCCTGGTGGCGTCCACGGCGGGCCGCGCGGCGCGAGCCGGCGAAGAGGACGATCTGCAGCGCCAGATCGAGACGCAACGTGGGGGCGTCGCGGACATCGAGCGTCTCGACGAGCTCCACACGGCCGGCGACGAGCTCGCGCTCCTCAAGGCCTGGCTCGACGAGGCCTGGGCTCTGCGCGCCAAGCACGAATACGATGACGTGCGCGGGGTCCTCGATCGCGCGCTCGCGCAGGCCGAGCTGATCCGCCAGAAGATCGCCGCTTCGAAACTGCGCGCGCAGGCCGACAAGCGCGAGGCCGACTTGCAACTGACCCGGCGCAAGATCGATCAATCGCGCAAGGCGCTGGCCGACACGACGATCAAGAAGAAGGCTCTCGAGGTGGGCTCCAAATGAGCGGCGCGCGATTCCGGGGAGCGCTCGTCGCGGCGGCCGTGCTCGGGTGCGCCACGCCGCCGCGTCCGCGCGAGCTGGACGCGTACGAGGCGGTCAAGAAGGGCGCCAACCTGCAGGAGGCCGCCAAGCGCGCGCCCGATCTCGTGACGAGCTCGGACAAGCTCGGTCAAAAGGCCGTCGAGGAGTGGGAGTCGAACGACCTCGAGGAGTCGAGGCGCGACGCCATCATGGCGCAGATCAAGCTCAAGACCGCGCTCGCGCTCGCCGAGCAGGATCGGCTCAAGGCCAAGATCGAGAAGCTGTCGAGCGATCAGGGGGCCGCCGACGAGGAATACGCCAGCGTCTCGAAGGATCTCGCGAGCGAGACCGAGAAGCTGACGCTCCTGCAAAAGTATCTCGAGGCGCGCAAGACGGCCGATGCCGACAAGCAGCGCCTCTCGCAGCAGATGAGCTCGGACCAGCAGAAGGCCGAGGCGGAGCAGCAGCGCCTCTCGCAGCAGCTCGCGACCGAGCAGAAGATCGCGGCGGCGCAGCTCGCGCTGCACACGGCCGAGACCGTCGACGCGAGCAAGTATGCGAGCGCGGACTATCGCGCGGCCACCGACATGCTCGACAAGGCGCAGGGCGAGCTCAAGCAGAGCGCCTTCGCAGCGGCGCAAGCCAGCGCCGACGTCGCCAAGAAGAACGCCGACCACGCCGCAGAGCTGTCGAAGCCGCGCTACGAGCAGGCCGAGCAGGCCAGCCAGAACAAGATGCGCGACGACGCGCTGTCGCGTGACGCCTCGGGCGTGCCAGGCGTTTCGGTCCGCATCGATCGGCGCGGCGATCTGCAGCGCCTCGTGCTCGCCATCCCCGACCTCTTCTCGAAGAAGCAGACCACGGTCGCGCCGGGACATGAAGCGGTCCTCGACGGGATCGCGGCGCTAGTCAACAAGTACACCACCTACCCCGTCCAGGTCATTGGCCACACCGACAGCCGGGGCAAGTCGGGCGAGCTCGTCGCGATCTCCGCGGCGCGCGCGCAGGCGGTCTACGGAGCCCTCGTTTCGCGCGGCGTCGAGGCGCGTCGCCTCATGCCGAGCGGCGTGGGCGGCGACGAGCCCCTCGAGGACAACCACAGCGCCGCCGGCCGCGCAAAGAACAACCGCATAGAGATCGTGTTCCTGTATCATTGATCATTGAGCCCTCGCTCTTCGAGGTCCTGCTCGAAGACGGCTCGGCTCCCGCTCTGACGCGGCGTGCGCCCAGCCCCTTTTGTCCCGGGCCCCGTGGGGATAACCTGCGCCGCGGTCGTCATCGAGGGGGAGGCATGTCGGGTCTGCCGGATCGCTCCATGAGCTTGCGCCACGCCGTCGCGGCCGTCGTCGTGCTCGCGGCCGGCGGCGCATCGCTCGTCGCTTGCACCGAGAGCCATGCGCCGGCGCGCGAGGCGGGAACGGATGGGGTCGCGGACGTAGCGTGCAGCGGGACGGGCGGGATGCAGAAGGCCAACGGCCAGGCCTGTGGCTGTGGCGGCGACTGCGTCAGCGGGTTTTGCGCCGACGGCCTGTGTTGCAACACGGCCTGCGCGGAGACGTGCAAAGCGTGCAACATTGCCGCGGCGCCCGGGACCTGCTCGTTCGTGCCGAACGGCTCGCCGCCGCGTGACGCGGTCGTGTGTCCCAAGGTCGACGTCTCGACGTGCGGCCTCGACGGCACCTGTAACGGCGCGGGGGCTTGCCGAAAGTACGCGCCCGGCTCGGTCTGCAAGGGCGGCGCGTGCGACGGCGCCTCCGTGGGCGGCGTCTACGTCTGTGACTCGATCGGACGCTGCAAGCCCGGCCCGGCGACGGTGTGCGCGCCCTTCGGTTGCGATCCTTCGGTGAGCCAGTGCTTCGCCGCGTGCAAGGCGGACGCCGACTGCGCCAACAACGTCAAGTGCGTCGCCGGAAGCTGCGGCCCCAAGCCCCGGGCCGCGGTCTGCGCGAAGAACGCGGACTGTGCCTCGGGCTTCTGCGCCGATGGCGTCTGCTGCAACGTCGCGTGCCAGGGCGCCTGCGTGGCCTGCAACCAGGTCGGACGCGAGGGGACGTGCTGGCCCATCGACCTCGGCGTCGTCGACCCGCGCGGCCAGTGCAAGGACCAAGGGGCCGCGTCGTGCGGCCGCACGGGGACCTGCGACGGGTTCGGCGGCTGCACGCTCTATCGTGCCGAGACCATCTGCATTCCCTCCGCCTGCGCGGGCGATCGTCTCGAGACGGCCGGCACCTGCAATGGCGTCGGCGTGTGCCGCCCCCCAGGCGTGCAGGCGTGCGCACCGTTCCGGTGCGCGAACGGCGCTTGCAAGACGAAGTGTGCCTCCGACGCCGACTGCCAGGCTGGCCACGCCTGCGTCGCGGGGAGCTGCGGCCCCAAACAGAATGGCCAGGGCTGCGGCGGGGGAGGTGAATGCGCGAGCACCTTCTGCGTCGACGGCGTCTGCTGCGCCGACGCGTGCCCGGGCGTCTGCCGGTCCTGCGGGCTGCCGTCGGCCATGGGTCGCTGCACGGCCGTCCCCGCGGGCGCGGCCGACCCGCGCGGCACCTGCGCCGACCACGGCGCGACCACCTGCGGCACCGACGGCGTCTGCGACGGTGCGGGGAGCTGCCGCAAGTACAAGGCGGGCACGCCCTGCGCCGGAGAGCACTGCGACTCCAACGTCTTCACGCCGGCGTCCGCGTGCAACACCACGGGACAGTGCGTGGCGCCGCCGTCGCTCGCTTGCGCCCCCTTTGCCTGCAACGGCACGCGCTGCTTCTCGGCTTGTACGAGCGACGCCGCCTGCGTCCCGCCCAACGTGTGCGACGCGCAGAGCTCGTGCGGCAAGAAGACCAACGGGTCCTCGTGCTCGGCCGCGGTCGAGTGCGGCTCGGGCTTCTGCGCGCAGGGCGTTTGCTGCGCGACCGCGTGCGCGGGCGCGTGCAAGTCATGCGCGCTCGCCGGCGCGATGGGCACCTGCGCCGACGTGCCGGCGGGCGCGCCCGATCCATCGAATACTTGCGTCGCGACGGCCGCGTCGACGTGCGGCACGGACGGCATGTGTGAGGCGGGGGCCTGTCAGAAGTACCCGCACGGCACGCCCTGCGGCGCCGCGAGCTGTCCCGCGGGCACGGCGACGTTCACGCCGGCCTCGACCTGCGACGGCGCCGGCGCCTGCGTGACACCGGGGGCGAGCTCCTGCGCCCCCTTCCAGTGCGGCGCCTCGGCCTGCCGAGCCGCCTGCTCCGCCAACGCCGACTGCGCGCCCCCCGCGGTGTGCACGAACGGCACCTGCGGCCTCAAAGCTCCGGGGGCGACCTGCGCCGACGGGACCGAGTGCGGCAGCGGTTTCTGCTCACAGAGCGTTTGCTGCCGCACGGACTGCACGGGGACCTGCCTGTCGTGCGCGCTCGCGGCGACGGCCGGCACGTGCGCGCCCGTTCCGAGCGGCGGCACCGATCCGACGAGCTCGTGCAAGAACGCCGGCGCGATGACCTGCGGGATGACGGGATTCTGCGACGGCAAAGGCGTCTGCGAGGTCTTCGCGGCCGGCACGTCGTGCGCCGCACCTGATTGCCCCGTGAACGCCACCACCCAGACGCTCGGGCGCGTGTGCGACGGCGTCGGCACCTGCAAGCCCGCGGCGATGCAATCGTGCGCGCCCTACAGCTGCAACGGCACGGCCTGCAACACGACCTGCGTGGCCGACGCCGACTGCGCGCCGCCCGCCATCTGCGACATTCAGAAGAACCAGTGCGGAGACAAGCACCGCCTGGGCGAGGTCTGCGCGAGCGGTGCCGACTGCCTCACGGGGAACGCGTGCGTCGACGGCGTCTGCTGCGCGACGGCCAGCTGCACCACCTGCCAGGCCTGCAACGTCGTGGGGCGCGAGGGCACCTGCAGCGCCGTGCCCGCCGACGCGGCGGAGCCCCACGACCGCTGCGCCGTCAGCCCGCCGTGCGGCTTCGTCGGCACCTGCGACGGCGCCGGCGCCTGCCGGAACGCTCCGGCCTCGACGTCGTGTGGAACCGCGTCGTGCACAGACGCGACGGTCACCCCCGTGGGCTTCTGCAACGGCGCCGGCACGTGCAAGCAGACGCCCATGAACTGCGGCGTCTACAAGTGCGGCGCAGGCGCCATGTGCCTCACGTCCTGCGCGAGCGACGGCGACTGCGTCACAGGCTTCTCGTGCGCCGACGGCGCGTGCACGAACCTCACGCCGAACGGCGGCAGCTGCACCGACGGCTCCCAGTGCGTGAGCGGCCATTGCGTCGAGCAGGTCTGCTGCGGCACCGCGAGCTGTACGGCCTGCTCGTCCTGCGCCGTCACGGGGAAGGCCGGGAGCTGCCAGCCGGTCCCGAAGGGGGGAAACGATCCGCTCGCGAGCTGCCTCGCCATGGCCGCCTCGACCTGCGGCACGGACGGCGTCTGCAACGGCGCGGGCTCGTGCGCCCTTTATCCCGCGGGCACGACCTGCATGCCGGCCTCCTGCGACACCGCGACCTCGATGCTCACGGCGGCCTCGACCTGCGACGGCGCCGGCATGTGCGTCGCCGGGGCGACGTCGAGTTGCGCGCCTTACGCCTGCGCGGGCGCCGCCTGCAAGGCCGCCCCCTGCGGGGGCGACAACGACTGCGCCGCCGGCGCCACGTGCGACCCCGGAACCAGCACCTGTCAATGACCAGATTCTTCCGGTAAATCACGGCGTTATCATCGCCCGGGCGGCTTTTCTTCAGCCCGGGAGGCGTGGTAGGGTGCGGTTTCCTCAAGCTCGTTGGCTTTAGCTTCTCCGACGTACGGGAAGAGGATCCCCCCATGCCCACGGTTCGTGAGTACGAGGCCGCGCTCCGACGCAACCCGGCGGACACCGAGGCGTTCGTGGCGCTGCGCAAGGCGTTTCGCCAGGCGGAGGCGCACGACAAGCTCGTCACCCTCTACGAGACGCGCGCGCAGGCCATCGACGACGGGCCCAAAGCGGGGGAGCTGTTTTATCTCGCGGCCGAGCTGCGCATCGACCAGCTCGGCGACGCCGTCGGCGCCGAGGCCGACCTCGCCAACGCTGTCGATCGCGACCCGGGGCACATCCGCGCCGCCACGCGGCTCAAGGACATTTATCGCGAGCAAGGCCGCATGGCCGACTACATGACGATGCTCGAGATGGAGGCGGCCGCCGTGGCGCGCACGCGCGACCCGGGACGCATCGCCGAGCTGCAGTCGGAGATGGGCCAGCTGTTCGTCAACCACTTCGGCAAGCTCGAGCGCGTCGTGCGCAGCCCCCAGCGCGCGGGCAAGCTCGGCGCCGAGGACGTCAAGTCGATCGAGTCGGCTCGGAAGATCTATCGCGCGCTCGGCGACTACCGGAGCGTCGTCCGCCTCTACGAGCTCGAGCTCGAGGGCACGGCCGACGCCAAGCGGCGCGCCGACCTCCTGCTCGGCCTCGGCCGCGTCCTGGGCGAGAAGCTCGAGGAGCTCGACGCGGCGGCGCAGCGGCTCACCGAGGTCGTGCGGCTCCGGCCCCGCGACGAGAAGGCCCTCGAGCTCCTCGCCGGCGTCTACGCCAACCCCAACTGGATCGGCGCCGACGGCCTCGAGCGGGCGGCGGCGATCTACTTCCAGATCGCGCGGCGGCGGCAGGAGGCGGGCGACGCCGACAACGCCGTCGCGGCGCTTCGGCGCGCGCTCACGGCCGTGCCCGGGCACCCCGAGTCGGGCGAGCTGCTCGAGCGCGTCTACTACGACGCGCAGCGCTTCTCCGATCTCGACCGCTACTATCGAGAGCGCGTGCAGGCCGCCACGAGCGAGACCGAGCGCGTCGACTTTCTCTACAAGCGCGCGCAGCTCTCCGAGAGCGAGCTCGCCGATCTGGCCGAGGCCCAGCGCGTCTACGGCGAGATCGCGGCGCTCGAGCCGCCGGGGGGGCCCGCCTCGGAGAGGCTGTCAGAGCTGTACGCGGGCGGCCACGAGTACGCGAAGCTCGCCGAGCTGCGCGAGCGACAGCTCGGCGTCATCGAGGAGCCCGGCGCCCGAACCCGCATCATGCTCGAGCTCGCCGCGCTCTACCGCGATCGCCTTGGAGACCGGGACCAGGCCGCCGTCTATCTCCACGCCGTGCTGCAGCTCGAGCCGGAGAACCCCCTGGCGCTCGCCGCCTATGCCGAGCACTTCCGCGAGAAGGGCGACTGGGTCGCGCTCGCCGATCTCCTCGAGTTCTCGTTCGACCGCGCGCGCGTCGCGGGCGCCGCCGCCGAGGACCTCGTGGCGCGCCTCGAAGAGATCGCCGTCGTCGCCGAGAAGAACCTGGGCGACATCGATCGCGCGCTCGGCGCGTGGCAGCGCATCGAAGAGCTCCAGCCCCAGCACACGCGCGCGCGCGAGGCGCAGCGGCGGATGCTGCTCAAGGCCAAGGACTGGGACCGCATGGCGGCGCTGCTCGAGCGCGAGGCCGGCCAGCAGAGCGACGCCCCGCAGCGCAACGAGATCCTGCGCCGGATCGCGCAGATTCACCGCGAGAAGCTCGGGAACGCCAAGCGCGCCATCGAGATCTACCGTGAGATCCTGCGCAGCGAGCCGCAAGATGCCGTGTCGACGCGCGCGCTCGTCGATCTCTACGAGCACGAGGGCGACTTCGCGGGCCTCGCGGGCGCGCTGCGCGAGCAGATCGAGACGGCGCCCACGCTCCAGGAGCGCGTCACGCTGCTGCGCAAGGTGCTCGCGATCTACGACGAGCAGCTC